>CAYZAF010000100.1:0-2724 GCA_964476435.1 uncultured Syntrophaceae bacterium | reverse complement strand
CTATGAGGATGGTAGAGCGCGTGGCGGTGCGGGACCGTTTCGTGGCACGACTGGCCAAGGACAGCGATCTTTTGGAGGAGATCACCGATATCTGCAGGAAAGAAGGGGTCACCCTCGGCCGCGTCGAGGCGTTAGGCGCGGTGCAGAAGGCCTGTTTCTCGTTCTACGACCAGGGGACGCACACCTACAAGCCCCTCTCTTTGGACGAGCCTTTCGAAATCTTGGGGCTCACAGGGAATGTCTCCATGCGGGACAATGAGCCTTTCGTCCATGCCCACGTGACACTGGCAGACGGGGAAGGCAGAGCCTACGGAGGTCATCTCACAACGGGTACGATCGTTTTTGCCTGTGAGTGCGTTATTGAGGCATTCAGCGGGCCGGCGCTCAAAAGAGAGCTGGACGGGCCGACGGGCCTCTTCCTCTGGGCCTGAAGACGTAAAAGGCGCACCTTAGCCGGCGAGAGCGCGAACTAAGCCCCGGCAACGAAAAGGAGGAAAGGACGGTGGCACAAAAGGAAAACGAGGGAAGGATACTTGCCGCAGTTCCCGAGAAGGTCGTCGATCTCGTCGCTTACCAGGAAGGCGCTGTGGTGAGCCGCGAGGTCGTGAGCAGGCCGACGGGCACGGTGACTCTCTTCGCCTTCGCGGCGGGGCAGGGGCTGAGCGAGCATACAGCACCTTTCGATGCCCTCGTCCATGTGCTCGAAGGGGATGTGGAGATCACCATCTCCGGGAAAACACAGCTCGCGAGAGGAGGGGAGATGATTCTCATGCCCGCGGGGCAGCCTCACAGCCTGAAGGCTGTCACGCGGTTCAAGATGCTCCTCGTCATGATACGCAGCTAAGGCAAACCCCGGCTCCCGGACGACCTTAGGCCTCCCACACCTCTGGAGGCAGATTGCCAGTGGGCTGCCATTCGATGCGGTAGGGGGTGATCCTGCACACGACGTAGTTGGGGTCGTCTGGGCCCGTGAAGATATTCGCAAGATAGTCCGACCAGACTGCCTTCTTCGTCTCTGAGTCAGTCAGGATCTCGGCCCGCGCCTGGATCTGCAGATAGGGCATCGACCCCTGGATATCCGTCACCCCTGTGGTCAGGTGGACCTCGGGGTGCCTCCGGATGTGAGCCACCTTGCGGGACTGGGCGAAAGTGGCGAGCCATATGGTCAGATTATCGTCCGCAAAGGGCGTAACGTAGCGGGCCCACGGCCTGCCGTCTTCCGTCACAGTAGCCATCACGCATAGCGTGTGCCCGGTCAGCTTGGCCAGGATCTTCCGTTGGAGCGCCTGTTTCGATTCATCGTCCATGCTTTTCTCTCCTTCGTCAATTAGGGCCGAATGGGCGAGAGGACGGCCAAGGCCCCAAGGGCCGCCCTTTGAAGCCCTCCTTTAGCGAGGCCCATTCAGCCTCATGTACGAGCGCATCCTGGAGCATTCTCTGAATCCCATTTTCCGGTATACGCGCGCCCCCAAATCCGAGGCTTGCAGGACGCCCACCCCGTAACCCATCCGTCGTGCCTCCCTCAGGGGCTCGAGGGTCACGGAATAGCCGATCCCCTTACGCCTGGCAAAAGGGGCGGTGGCCACGAAATAGATGCCAGCCACGCCTTCGGCGAGGAAAAGGAGCGAGGTGGCCACGGGCCTTCCATCCAGAGAGCCCAGGTAAAAGAGCAGGGGCAGCCCCAGATCGACCCCGTTTACGAACCATTCGAGGAGGACTCCGAAAGAGTCCGGGATGCCAAACGCCTCAGCCGTGGTGCGGCACCAGGTTTTCAGGGAGTCCCCGTCCTCCACCGGCGTGATGGTCAACGCAGCCGGCCTGGCTGCAGCCTCCCTCATGGCGTAGAGATCTATTGCCATGAGCCTGCTAGAGTTCCACGGGGTAAAGCCGTAATCCATAAGATACCTGCCCAGGTTAGATGGCCTCGTCTCCTGCCCCACCCACCAGAACAGGGGCACATTCCTCTTCTCCCCTTCGGCCACAAAGGCTTCGATGGCCTCGTCCGCTGATCCCGCATCGAGTCGCGCCCCGAAGGCGACATTGCACCAGGGAAAAGGTATATCCGTGACACACCACGAAAGATCGGGGCCCGCGTGCTTCGCGGCTCCCGGCCAGTCATGAGAGAAAGGGGACAAGGCATAGAGGTTCGCCTCATTGGCTTTCACCAGTGCCGATGCAGAAAAACCCTTGAGCATCCTTCTCAGCATTCCATGAACCTCCGTTGCAAGTACACATGCATCATAAGCCCGCCCTTGCGGCTAAGGCAAGGTCCCGGCGAAAGGAAGCGCTTTTGGGCGACTGGAAATCGCCTCCGCAATCGCGGAAAGAAAAACGTATCCCCTATGGCAATGAGGGGAGTAATGAAAGCCGTTCGTGTTCGCTCTTGTGCGTCCTCCCAAGGGGCATTACAATATTGGTCAATCCGGCCATGGACGAATGGCGATGTCTCGACGGACCTTTTTTAGCCGCGGCGTAAAACAGGTAAAACAGTAAGCCAGCCTTGCCTTGGGAAGAGACGAATATGATGCAGCAGGTCTTCTATACGTTCTTCATCGCCCTGACAAACAACGTTGATAATGTAGCCGCGAGAATTGCGTACAGCATCAGGGGAATAAGAATAAGCATTCCCATTAACATCTGGATTTCCGTGATCACCTTTCTCATCTCCTCCTTTGCGGCCTATTCCGGCTCGATGATATCGGAGTTCCTCCCCAGGCGATTCTC
>CAYZAF010000099.1:0-7015 GCA_964476435.1 uncultured Syntrophaceae bacterium | reverse complement strand
AGGCCTCTCGCCGCGACGACCACGTTCGCCCCTTCCCTGGCGAGGGCAACGCAGCAGTTAAGCCCGAGGTTCGAGCTGCCGCCGATGACGATCACACTCTTTCCCTTGAGACCCAGATCCATAGTTCCTCTCTCCTTTGCTCGACAGCCTTACGGTCCCCGGTCGCGCCATTTGCGGGTTGGGGAAAAGAAAAAGCTGCCCGGGACGGTCTTCACTCCCTTGCCGCATAGCGGACCTGCCCGGACCTCTTCCGGCCCCACCACGATCTCATGATGCCGGGGAGACTGACGAGGCCGCCGGGCATCAGGTAGACGACGAGGAGGAGCAAGATGGACGATATGTAGGGGGAATACATCTTGAGGCCCCGGAACAGCTCGGGGACCGCGACAAGGATTATCGAGCCGACAATGGGGCCGGCAAAACTGTTGATGCCCCCGATGAGGACGAACATGACCAGCCAGAGTGTGGCGCCCATGTCGAAGCTCGAAGGCGACAGCACCAGGTTGTAGTGCGCGTAGGCGGCTCCGACGAGGCCCGCGAAGAACGACCCGAAGCCCACGGCGAGTATCCTGTAGCCGCCCTCGTTGATACCCACGCTGGAGGCGACGAGGTGCGACTGCGCTATGGCCTTCACGTTTGTGCCTATGCGGCTGAACTCGAACCTGTAGAGGGCGATAAGGGAAGCAAGGCACAGGGCTAAAAAGAAGTAATAGTAGGGCAGCCGGCCGGCAGTAAAGAGCGGCTTGACGCCCGTCAGGCCGCTGTAGCCTCCTGTCCATACGCCGCCCGCCGAGATTATCATCATGACGCCGACGCCGAAGAAGAGGCTGCCCATGGCGTAGTAGAGCGACCTGAGGCGCGAGAAGGGGTATCCGAAGAGCATCGCTATGCCCGCGGTGACGAGGCCCGAAAGCGGGAAGGCAACCCACGGGGACCAGCCGAGCCACCGTGTGGCCATGCCGGAAAGGTATGCCCCTATCCCCATGAACGCGCCGTGGGCGAGGGGAAACTGGCCCGAAATCGCTACGGTGCGGAGACTCGCCGAGACCGCGACGTATACGAAGACGAGTATCAGAACATGGAATCCATAGGGCCAGTCGAAAAACAAGGGCAGAAGGGCAACGAGGGCGACGAGGGCGGCCAAGGGCAGACCAAGAGACCGCTTACCCTTGACCTTGTCTGAAATGGAGAGGTCTTCCTGCCTGCCCTCGCCCATCTCGACCTCGTGGCCGAAAAAGCCCTGGGGCCTGAGGAGCAGGATGACCATGAAGAGGGCGACAGCTATGGCGTCGCTCGTCGCGCCGGGCAGGACGACGGGCAGGACGGCATAGAGGATACCCAGGATCAGCCCGACGATGAAGACACCGGCGAAGCTCCCGGCCCCGGCGAGGATCACTACCATCAGGACCTTGACGAGCGTTGTCTGGCTCATGAAGGGGCTAAGGCTGTAGAGCGTCCCCATGAGGCAGCCCGCCACCGCGGCGAAGGCGAAGCTGAGCGCGCACGCCATGGCCGAGACGCGGTTGATGTTGATGCCCTGGAGGCGGGCGCCCTCCATGTTCTGGCTGATGGCCTGCATCTGCCGGCCCCATTTCGTGCGGTTCACCAAAAGGGTCGTCAGGATGAGGATGACGGTGCCGATGATGAAGGTCACGATCCTGTCCCAGTTGACGGAAACCAGCGAAGTCTCGAGAACGCTTTCGGCAAAGCTCGGTATGGCCTTCTGCTGCGTGCCTATCAGGATGTTCACCGTCGTCGTGAGGATCACCGTTATGGCGACGCAGATCGTGACGAGCCGGTTGAAATCGCCCACAAAGGGGCGAAGGCAGTACCTCTCGATGAAAACACCCAAGAAAGCTATGACGAACGTCACGATGATCAGACTTACCCAATAGTTGAAGCCGAGAAAGACTATGAGCGAATAGACCAGGTAGGCGGCCACCATGTAGACTGCGCCGTGGGCGAGGTTGAGGATGCCGAGCATGTTGAAGAGAAAGGCGAAGCCCAGGGAGACGAGGATGTAGACTGACGCGAGGATCAGAACGTTTACGCACGTTTGGATAGCCAGTTCCATTTTAGCCCCTAGAGCTGCCCTGCTGCCCCGGCTTCACCGCTTCCTGGTCGAAAGAAACGCGGCACAGGCGAATGCGGGACGCCTGTGCCACGAAAAGTTGCCTGATTTGGGCCTTAAGGAATACGGCCCACGTCGACCCATCCGCCGTAGACCACCTCACCTTTCACGAGCTTCTGGTAGGGCTGCGGATGGCCCACTGCGTGATGCTTCAGGCCGAATGTCTTGTCGCCGCCGAAGACGTTCATGCCGTAAAAGCCCTCGACCCCTTCCATGGACTCCCACTTCGCCTTTACCTTATCCGGGTCCAGGCTGTTCGCCGCCTCGATGACCTTCGTGAGGACCACCAGGCAGTTAGACATGAAGCATAGGGCCGGCATCTTCTTGCCTGCCCTGTCGAATGCCTCATCCAGCATGGGCGGGTTACCCTTCGCGTGCGGGGTGATGGCCATGGTGACGATATCGTTCGCCGCCGGCTTGCCGGAGATGGAAGCGATGTCCTCCGCCGCGAGGGCCGCGCCGATGGCTATGGGTTTCTTATTGCCTAGGGACCGGAGATACTTCGCCGTCTGACCGAAGTGGACGGGTGTGCCGTTAACGAAGAGGACCGCGTCCGCTTCCTTCACTGCGTTCAGCTTCGCCGCAACTGGGCTGTAGTCCTCCATCTCGTTCGGATAGGGGACCGGCTCGCCCACCACCTGGAAGCCGTACTCGGCCACGATCTTCTTCGCCACCGGCATCAGGTAAGGCACAGCGCCGTCGTCGGGCGTGGCGATGACGAACTTCTTCACGTTGGGGAACTCCTTCTTAGTCGCCTTGAGGGCGGCGACCAGGTGGCCGATGCTTGAGTTGTAGCCGAGGAAGCCGTAAGGCGTCGTGGCGTCCATCTCGCCGGGCTGACAAGTGTTGTACCCGGATACGTGGAGAACCTTATTCTGCTCAAAAGTTGGGGAGGAGCCGGTGCCGAAGAAGCCGCTCGGCCCGACCACGAACTTCACCTTGTGGTCGAAGACGAGCTTCTGGGCAGCAGCCGTGTTACCGTCGAGGGTCGTCTTGCCGTCCTCACCGACAAGCTCGATAAGGTACTTCTGCCCGCCGACCGTGATCCCCCCTCTGTCGTTTATGATCGAGGCCGTCGCCTTGATGTACCTCTCCTCGTTCGCATCCAAAATCGAGTACCAGCCGGTAAGCTCCATGAGATAGCCGATCTTCAGCGTCTTCGGCTGCTGCGCTATGCTCGGGCCTGGTACGACCATCATCGCGACTGCGACAAGACCGGCACAGACGATAAGAGTCAAAATTCTCCGAGGCCAGACTCCCTTTCTCAACATATTTCTCCTCCTTTTTTTGTTTTTGCCTACCCTTCTCTTTTACTTCCCCGTACTGGCGTACCCCCTTACCCGTGCAGCCGCCGAGGCTGCTTATCCGTCTTCCCGCCGGTCTAAGTAAACGAATACAACCTACTGACAAACACCCTGACAAAGGGGCGATCGAACCGTGAGGGAAGGCAATTCCCGCACATGGCAGGCCCGATAGTAAGCGGCGGCCCCGCGTGCCTATGGGTGGTATATCGCTTTCGACTTAATCCCCAACTTCACCTATATCAGAATCTATGATTTCATGTCAACATTATTGTTAAAAATTTGATACGTAATATAAACAGATGATATATTTCCTTGAGAAGCCTAGAGCGATTCTGCTAATCCTTATAGGCCTTGGTGGACAATTCCCGAACTTCGAGGAGATGACATGAACTACACGGAAGAGCTCTCACGATTTGTGGCAAGGGCGCGCACGGAGGATTTCCCGCCGGAGGTCCGCGATGCGGCCAAGAAGGCGCTCCTTGACTGGATAGGCGTGACCCTGGCCGCCGCCGGCGAGCCTGCGGCGGAAATACTCCTCGGTATAATAGACGAGATGGGAGGCCGGAAGCAAGCCTCCATCCTCGGATACGGCCGCAAGACGACAATGCTCGCCGCTTGCCTCATGAACGGGACCTTGGCCCATATCCTCGACTTTGACGATGCTCACGGCGACATAAGGACCCATCCGAGCGCACCTATGGTGCCTGCTGTCCTTGCATTAGGCGAATATAGGGAAATGCCCGGTGCAGAGGTGATAGCAGCCATAGTGGCCGGCTTCGAGGTAACGGTCAGGCTCGGGTACGCGCTCGGCAGCGCCTATTACGAGAAGGGCTGGCACGGCACGGCCATCCTCGGCAGGTTCGGCGCCGCGGCAGCGGCAGCGAGGGTGCTGGGTCTAGACGCGCAGCGGACATCGATCGCCCTCGGGCTTGCCGCCACACAGGCGGGAGGCCTGCGGGACGTCTTCGGCACTATGGGGAAACCCTTCCACTCGGGAAAGGCAGCCATGGACGGCCTGCTTGCGGCCATGCTCGCTGGGAGGGGCTTTTCTGCCCCGCCCGATATGCTCCGTCCAGGCGCAGGCTTCGCCCGCGTCATCACAGACATCTACGACTCCGATGCAATCGTCGCGCCGCCCGGCAACGGCTATTTGATTCTCGGCGGCTACTTCAAGCCTTACGCGGCGTGCCTCTTCACGCACGCCGTCATCGATGGCCTCCTTACGCTAAGGAAAAGCCACGGCTTCAACCATGCCTCTATAAAGGAGGTGCGCATCAGGGTCGCCCCGATGAACATGAGGGTGGCGGGCAACATGGCCCCCAAGGACGCTACAGAGGCGAAGTTCAGCGTGGCGGCGGCCGCGGGTCTCGCCATCATCCACGGCCGCGCGACAGAAGGGACCTTCAGCGACAAGAACGTGCGAGACCCGGAGCTTCAGGCGCTCATCGGAAGGCTCCACATAACGACCGAAGCCGGGCTCGGCGAGCAGGAGACCTTCATGGAGGTCGTCCTTTCCGACGGGCGCTGCCTCCCCATCCACGTGACGAATCCCAAGGGAGATCCGAAAAACCCCATGAGCTTCGACGAAGTAGCCGAGAAGATGCGGGACCTCTCGGAAAAGGCTGTATCCGCCAGGGCAGCCGGCAGGATCGTGGAGATGGTGAAAAGACTCGAGGAAGTCGACAATATTGCCCGTCTCGTAAGGCTCTGCGCTCCAGCTGGAAGGCGAAAGGCGACGCTCCTGCCGTGATATCATTTTTTTATAGTACGTATCATATGCTAATACGTTTTTTGTTGACAGAAAATCTCATAGTCTGATATACCTGTTTGTAAATTGCCCATGTCTTTAGCCCGTCCTGAACACCACACCGAAGGAGACCGCAAATGCGATCGACAGCCCGGCCTGACATGAAGCTATACGTCTTCGAAACCGGCAGGATCAACGTTCCCGACAGAGGCATGCTGGCGATCGGGCGGGGCGGAAAGCCCGTTACCATCTTCGCCGCCGTCTGTCTCATAAGGCACCCCTCGGGCGACGTCATCATCGATACGGGGATGAACGGAGAAACCTGGCCCACGGAGCAGAGGAAAGAGATCGTGATGAGCCCGGAGCAGAGGGTCGACAGGCATCTCGAAAGGCTCGGGCTGTCGCCGGACAGCATCAGGTACGTCATCATGACGCACCTCCACATGGACCACTCGGGCTGGATGAGGCTCTTTGCGAAATCGACCTTCATCGTGAGGAAAGCGGAGCTGAGACACGCCTGGTGGCCGGAGAAATGGCTCGGCCACCTGGCTTTCGACGACTATAAGGACACGAGGGACTTCACTTTCATCGAGCCCGGCGACGACGAGGATTACGACGTCTTCGGCGACGGCACGATCGTCTGCATAGACACGAAGGGGCACTCTCCGGGCCACCAGTCCGTGCTCATCACCCTGCCGAACTCAGGGCCGATACTCTATGCTGGGGACGCGGTCTCCCTCGACGAACACTTACACGAATCCGTCATGCCAGCCATCGCCTGGCGGCCTGACCTGGCCTATAGGACGATCTGCCGCGTCCAGCACATGGAGAGGAATGGGGTGCGCATCTTCCTCGGCCACGACATGGAGTTCTACAAGACTGTCAGACTTGCCCCAGAGTATTACGACTGACAGGACACGGATCTTAAGGAAAATGGCCCCAGGGCCGCGAGCGACGGAGATTATTGCCGAACAAAGAAGATCTGAAGCTGAAACGACAACTATAAGGAGGTTAAAGATGAGACTTTCCGGTAAAGTGGCCTTGATTACAGGTTCCGGCTCCGGCATGGGGCAGGCGGCCGCCGTGCTCTTCGCCCAGGAGGGGGCAAAGGTCTGCGTCGTCGATATCGATGGAGAGGCGGCGAAGAAGACGGCGGCCCTTATCAAGGAGAAGGGTGGCGAGGCAGTGGCGTACCAGGCCGACGTATCGAAGGCTGCCGACGTCGAGGCGATGGTAAAGTTCGTGGTCGACAAGTACGGCAAGCTTGACATCCTCTATAACAACGCGGGCTTCCCCATGGTCCCCACCCCCATGGAGGACATAGGCGAGGAACTGTGGGACAAGATCATGGGCGTGAACCTGAAGGGCATCTTCTTTGGCTGCAAGTACGCGGTGCCCATCATGAAGAAGCAGGGAGGTGGCGTCATTCTCACGACGGCGTCCATCAGCGGCGTGCGTCCGAGGCCGGGGCAGGCGCCCTACGCCACGGCCAAGGCAGGGGCCATAATGCTGACGAAGGCCATGGCCATAGAGCTTGCGCCTGCGAAGATACGGGTGAACTGCATCAACCCGACAGCGACGGAGACACCCATGCTGCCGAAGCTCGGCGCCACACCGGACCGGGTGCCGGGTATCGTCTCGACGATCCCCCTGGGAAGGCTCGCGCAGCCCATAGACGTGGCCTATGCGGCTCTCTATCTCGCGTCCGACGAGGCAGCCATGGTGACGGGCATCGGCCTCGAGGTGGACGGCGGCCGGGGAATATAGGATTCGCAGGACAGCAAAACATTAAGGAGGCATCTCATATGGAAAATCCCAAAATGTGGATAGGCG
>CAYZAF010000098.1:0-4694 GCA_964476435.1 uncultured Syntrophaceae bacterium | reverse complement strand
GGCGAACCTTCGGCTATCTTCTGCCCGAAATCCAACACCATGATCCGCTGCGAGATGCTCATCACGATAGACATGTCGTGCTCGACGAGGATCATGGTCTGGCCCCATGCCTCGTTCAATTCGATGAGGAACCGGACCATGTCCTCCTTTTCCTCAAGGGTCATGCCCGCAAACGGCTCGTCGAGGAGGAGGAGCCTCGGCTTCAAAGCCAGGGCACGGGCAAGCTCCACCCTCTTGCGCAACCCGTACGGCAGGGCCCCCACCGGTTTTTTGCGGATGGGCTGCATTTCCAGGAAATCAATGAGCTCCTCGAGGATGCGGCGGTGGAGCACCTCCTCTTTCCGAACCGACCGGGAGAATACCACTGCCGGGCCAAGGCTGTAGCGTGAGTGAATATGGCGGGCCAGGAGCATGTTGGCTAGGACCGTCATGCCCGGAAACAGCTCGATATTCTGAAAGGTGCGCCCCACGCCGTGCCTCACCACGGCATGGGGAGGAAGGCCCGTGATCTCCTCTCCATTGAAGAGAATATGGCCCATCTGGGGCCGGTAGTAACCGGTAATGGAGTTGAGGAGGCTCGTCTTTCCTGCTCCGTTGGGCCCGATCACGCTCACCAGCTCGCCCGTGTGCACGGCGAGGTCCACCCCCGAGAGCGCGCTCACCCCTCCGAAGCTGAGGGAGATGTTCTGCACTTCCAGCTCGGCCCGAAGGTTCTCCGGTGCCGTGGAGGCGAAGATGCTCGGCTGACCCCGAAACGCCTTCACCTACTTTTCCTTCAAAACCTGGACCTTGTCTTTGCCTGGAACGAAGAAGGCAGTCAAGGGCGTAAACGTCTCGTCCTCGTGGATTCTCACGATCCTTGTCTTGAATGAGCCTTGATGGTCTGTCTTCGCGTAGGTCACGTAGGGGACAAGCCCTCCGAACTGCTCGTCCCGGAACGATTCCAGGGCGTTATTGATCGTCTCTCCGTTGATCTTTCCCGATTCCTTGTTCGCCTTCTCCATACCCCTCTCCATGATCGAGGCGATCGTAACTCCGGTCCAGTAGGAGATGTCGAACTTATCGACCGACTTGTATCTCTTCCACAGATCCTGCAGGAGCTTGACCGCAGGAGTGTTGTCAACGGGGAGGCAGCCGCAGAAGCACGCGGCGAACCGGTTGCGTATCAGACCCTGGCCCAGCTTGAAGAAGTCGGGGTCTGTTGCCGTATAGGTCCCGAAGAACGGCACGTCGTAGTTGATCCGGTCGGCACTTTTCAGGGCGGTGATGATCCCTGCGGGAAGGATCTGAACAAAGATGTACTCCGCCTTCTTCTCTTTCAAGCGTAGAAGCTCGGTAGTGAGGTCAAGCGTGCTCGGCGGGAATTCTTCTAAGCCCACGATGTCGATACCATTCTTGGCGGCATATTCCTTGCTCGGCGCCTGGATCGTCTTCCCATACGTGTTGTTCCACGTGAGAAGCCCAACCTTCGGCGGCGCCTGACCCGTGTGGATCGCCTTGATATAGGCAAGGACGGAATATGAGTCCATCACGTAGCTGCCGAAGGGAAGATACATGTACGCTATGGGGGGATTGAGAAGCTGCTCCGGGGTCGAAAAGTTTATGGTCGGTATCTTGTACTCCTGAATGATCGGCTTCACGGCTATGCCCGACCCCGCGTCCCAGACAGCGAGCATATCGACCCCTTCCTCACAAAACTTCTTCGCGAACCTGACTGCTTCCGGAACCTGGTAGGCGTGATCGACGATGGTCAATTCGATCTTCCTGCCTCCCACTCCCCCTTTCACTTCATTGACATAACGTATGTAGTCCTGCAGACCTTTAGCATGGAACTGGCCCCAAGCCGAGGCGGGCCCGGTAAGGTTGATGATCGCTCCCACCTTTATTCCCTGAGCCCCTACAGATGCCGCTGCGCCCAAGAAGACCAAGGATGCAATGATAGGCCACACAAAGATCCTTTTCATAAGTTCCTCCCCTCTTTTCCCCAACTTTTTTTGCCCCGGCCCGCCTTTCCTGCCGCGGACCCCAACCAGGTGTGCTCCCCTTTTTCCCCCGCTTCTGCCCCCAGCTTTGGGGGGGGTGCTGAAAGCCGATCAGGACGCCTGCCAGCCCATGATTTTGTACACACTTCATGGTAACACAACCATTCACCATTTTCATAAGAGTTTTTTTTCACAAACCACCAATACCTGCACCCTTTGAAAAATCGCAGGGGTTCCCTTGTCACTGGGAGACTCTTTTTTAGTCTCTCCCTCGCCATCCCGAAAGCCTTCCGATGCCTTGACAGACTGGAGCGCGCCGTGAGAAAGATATACAGAGTACTTCTCTACCAAGGAGGTCGCGTTCGTGGACAGTCAGAAGGAGCAGGCATTCGCGAGCAAGGTTTCGGAAGAACCCTTTGCCGGGCTCGTAGGCATCAGGCTGGTCGAAGTGGGCGACGGCTACGCGCTCTGCGAGATGGCGTACAACGAAGCCCTCGACAACATCCATGGAATGGCCCACGGGGGAGCCATATTCTCCCTGGTGGACGAGGCGTTCGAGATCTCATCGAACAGCCACGGGAGTATTGCAGTGGCCCTCAACATGAATATCACCTTCATAAAGCCGGCGAAAAAGAACTCCCTCCTCCGGGCGCGGTCCACGGAGGTGAACAGGGGCACTCGAACGGCGAATTATCAGATTACGGTGGAGGACAGCGAAGGCCTTGTCGCGGTCTGCCAGGCCCTCGCGTACCGAAAGACGGATAGGATCCCGTTTCTGCCCGAGTAAGCCCTATTGGTCCTATGCCGTAGGTCCTCTTAGCCTCATCTGCGATGAAGCTGGCTGGCCTCCCCCTTTTGACTGGGGAGAGTCCGGAAGATGCCATTCCTTTTCACTAAAGGTATTGCATTTCGCCCTTCCTTTTAGCTTCCATACGAAACATATTGACAGGTAAACGCCCCTCAATATACGATAATACCTGACTATCCGCTGTGTACGCTTAATTCCGAATCCCGGCGTCGCGAGATGGGGGCTTCATTGTGAAAGAAGGGGCATCCGGTCAGGTATGCGGTGAAAGGTCAGGATGTTGCGTTGGGCGCGTCGTCTTGCAGACACCATGGGTCTCATCCTCACGGATCCACGGGCAGGGGTGAGACCCGCAAGGATCGAGGGGTGAGAATAACAACAAGCGGAGGTAACCATGAATGAGAAACTCGTGAATCTCATGTCAGACCTGATGGAAGACGAGACCATCGCTCTGGTCAAAGACCTGATCAAGGGGGGAGCCGATCCCATGAGCATTCTCGACGACGCCCGCCGCGCTATGGAAAACGTGGGAAAGCGCTTCGAGAAGTGTGAGTACTTCATCCCGGACCTGATGATGGCAGGCGAGATCCTCAAAGGGATCTCCGATATCGTCAGGCCCCTCATGACGGGAAAGCAAGGGGCGGCCAAGAAAGGCAAGGTCTTGATCGGAACGGTTGCCGGGGACATTCACGACATCGGGAAAGACATAGTGACGTTCATGCTCGACGTGAGCGGGTACGACGTTCTCGACATCGGCATAGACGTGCCTGTCCCCACATTCGTCCAGAAGACGAAGGAGTTCGCGCCCCAGGTCGTCGGTTTGAGCGGCTTCCTGACCCTGGCCTTCGACTCCATGAAGAAAACCGTGGAGGCCCTCGAAGCGGCGGGCCTGCGTAAGGGCCTTAAGATCATGATAGGCGGCGGCCAGATAGACGACGAGATCAAGAAGTACGTGAAGGCCGATGCGTACGGAAAGGACGCCATAGCAGCGGTCAATCTCTGTAAAGGATGGATTGGAGCTTAGGCGCGCTAAAAAAACCCGTCCTATGGCGCGGCCTACGGAGGAAAAGCAACAGACACCTTCGGTCGCCCGTCGTGAGTATGGAAAACCGGGGTTCGGGAGAAGCTCTCCCAGGCCCCGGTTTCGAGTTTTGGAAAAGCCCTTCCGGGAGACCCGTTGTCCCTGGGCCGACTCCTCCAGCTCGTCTTGATCCGGCTCCTTTCTTCCTCTTTTAGCGGAAGCTCGCCCGAGCCCTATGGGGCGTCCACGGAAAGCACGGGGGCCCGGTCAAGGGAGGGTGACAGGGCATGGAGGGACATGTTCGATCAATCGTCGATACGCTTGGCTACGCCAACATCGGGCCTGTGCCCAGGGGCGAGTTGTTCGTCTCAAGGCAGTTCCTCGATCATTTTTTCGGCGAACACAAGGGCAGCCATCCGAGACAACTGGCGGCTGCGGCCCGGACCATGGGACTCTCCTTGGTCGGGATCGATCTCACGGCCGGGCCCAAGCCCCTTTTGTCCCATGGGGGTTTGGCGTCGCTGGAGCCGTTCTTCGCTGTGGGGTGTATAAACGGGCCAGTGGAGCGATTGATCGGGATGCATGGCTTCGCCATTGCCATGACGAGCTTGAGGAGGAAGAAATCGCTCTTCTCCCACGTCGCAGCGGACCTTCTCAGAGAGGTGGAAGAGATTGCCAAGGCAGCCCGCGGCAGCGCCCTCGCGGCCATAGCCATAGCGGACGACATCGCGGGGAATAGGGGCCTTCTCTTTTCCCCCGACCTTTTCGTCAGCGAGATCGGTCCTGCCTATGGAGACATGGCGCAGATTATAAAGGGGAATGGGCTTTTTGCCTTTTTTCATTCGGATGGAGACATGCGGAATGTTATCGGGTTCCTCATAGAGGC
>CAYZAF010000097.1:0-4202 GCA_964476435.1 uncultured Syntrophaceae bacterium | reverse complement strand
GGTATTTCTCCTGGCCCACCTGCAAGCCGCCCTTCTTGTTCACCAGCTCGGCCATGAGCTCGATCCCGTTTGCCGTGTCCACACCCAGGTCCCATCCAAGAAACATGATGAGGCCGATCTTGAGCGTTTTGGGCGCCTGATCGGCAGCCCAGCTCCGGGGGGCTAAAGAAACGATACACAACGCTGCGACGAAGACCAGAAGAATTGTTCCTACTGCTTTTCTCGACATATGGTTCCTCCTTGGCGCATAGAGTCTATGCCTCTTCCATCGGAAGGCCTTAAGGCTGCCGCCTCTCTAAACGTAGACTATGTCCTGGGGGGACTTGTGAAGCACCTCAGGCTCATTGTCCCTCACCACGCACGTGTTGCCGATCGTGTGCCCTATGAAGCCGGAGGCAGGCTCGGACCAGGGGTGGATGACAAAACACATATTGCGCTGGATCTGGAGGTTCACCTTGTGGAACGATTCCGCCACCTCCGCGCTTTGCAGGGCCCATGACCTTCGCCATTTCCCCATGCCTGCAACCCGCTCCTCTACCATTTTCTCGACCCCACCCACGAAGTTTCCCGGCCTCAGATTGTCGTAGGCAGTCCGGTACATTGCCTTGTTGACCTCAAGTCTCTTCATGAACCCGGCAGGAGCCTTCTTCCCGAGGACGATGGGGCAGCAGAGCTGGGTGTAATAGCCCTTATAGTTCGAGGTCAGCTCTGTGAGGATCACGTCCCCCTTTTCCAGCTTTCTGTCCGTTCCGGTCCAGATCTGCCCCTCTATTTCCCAGGCGCCCGAGCCGAGGAGGATGAAGTTGCCCCGCTCGCCGCTCGATTTCGCCATGGCAGTATCGCATGCAATGACCAGCTCCCTTTCAATCACCCCAGGCCGGGAAGCCTCGATGATGGCCTTCATGCCCGCATCAGCCGCCTTGCCCGAACGGCGCAGGAAAGCCTTCTCCTCTTCGCTCCGCACGAGCCGGCACTGGAGGACAATGTCATCGGCCGGAACGAACTCTGCGAGCGGCAACTCCCTTTTCATCGCGAGAAAGTCTTTGACCGGCATCCATCGCGTCGTGACGAGCCCTATGAAGGCCTTTTCGAATCCGAGATCCCTCAATCGATTCGCGACATGCGTCCCGTAATCCCTGAGACGCGTGCCTTTCTTGAACGAGACCTGCTCCCCTGGAATGGCTCCTTCGTTTCTGCCGGGGACAACGTGGGAGATCAGGAATGGGTCTCCCACAAAGGGGAAGATAATGTACGGGCCCCCTTCCATGATCATGACGCTCCCCGCCACGTAGCGAACGTCCGACCCTGCAGCGCCAAAGACGCCGCCGTGTCCCGTAATGACGAGACAATCGAGACCGCGCGCCTGCATCAGGGCCCGTATGTTGGCATACCGCCTGCTATACTCGTCCTTTGAAAAGAGCAGCTCCGATTCTCCTGCCATTTCCCCCCCTCCTCCCTCAATAGGTTCCGTCTCTCACAAAAGCGATATACGCTGCTATACCTTCCTTAAGCCCCCGCGGCCTAAAGCCGGTCTCCTCTGCCAGCCGCTTGTGGGGTGGCGGGGTCTGGACAAAACCGCCTTCCCTCTCGGGACCCAGCGTTATCCTGGCCGTCGGGACCAGCTCCCTCACAATCTGCGCGACTTCGCCCATTGTCGGGTGATCGCCGTCGGTCACATTGTAGACATGGTGCTCGAGCGTCTCCTTGAGCTGCAGCAACGCCGTGGCCTCTCCCGCGTCTTTGACATAGACGGTATGAGCCCGGGCGTTGGCAGGGACGGAAGACAGGTCGACGGGCTTGCCCGCCACGGCGGCCTCCACCATCCGCGCCATTGGGTCGAGGTCATGGGACGTGGAAGGCCCGTAGCAGTGGCCCACCCTCAGACTTACCACACTGAAATTGTATGTTTTGGAATAGAGCAAGGAGAGCTGCTCCATAGCTTTTTTCGTGTTGCCTATCAGGGTGAAGGAGACAGGGGGCAGAAGGGCGTCTTCCGTCCACTGGTCGCAGTCCTTCGGAAATCCCCTGTAGGTGTCGACGGAGCTGGTGAAGGTAAAACGCTTCACATTGAAAAGGCGGGCCAGTTCCAGTACGTTGGTGCCTCCCTGCATCGCGTTCTGGACGATATCGTTGAGATCTCTTCCCGAAGCCGCCGAGATGCCCTGCCTGGGGTCGATTCCGCCCGAGTCGAAGGCGGCGTGCACGATGCCGTCGATGGGGTACGACCGGGCGACGCTCACGAGAAACGGAAGGCTCATGATGCTCCCCCTCGCCTCCTTAACCTGCTTTCCCCAGAAACGGGCGAGATACGAGGGCGGATCGACCGAACGCCGCTGCACGAGCACTACCTCCTGGCCCTTCTCGACAAGACCATGGGCCACATTCAATCCGATGAATCCTCCTCCACCGGTAACCAGTATCATCGTTCCTCCTTTATGGAACAGTAGCCTATTCGAGCCATTCCTGTTGTTGAACTTTGGTGGTCATCTCATCGATAAGTCCGGCTCTTTAGAAAGGCCAGTCAATCCCCCTTCGGCGGTGACCGCATGTCTTAGATCGAACAATCCGTTCTCGCAAAGGGAGAGGGCGCACCCGGCCCTGAAGGTGGCGGGCAAGTGAGCGAGGGCGATGTCCCCAGCTCCTGAAACGAGCGGGACGACATCAGCTCATTTCCGGCGAGCATTACGGCGACAAAAGCATATCTGTGCTTCACCATGGGGCCGCACCAACTTGAGCGTTTGGCTGACCTGTGTAGATTGCCTTCCATAATATCCGGACATTCTTTTGTTTGTCAAGATGTTTTCCATTGGGATTTCTTGGGTTTGTTCAAGGCCAGCGTGCCACAGCGGATACTGTTTGACAAAGACCCCTAAATCAACTAAAAATAGGGAGTCTTGCGCTGGCCGCACATTCCTCATATCCTGCAAGGAGAACCTACCATGAGTCTTCTGGGGGCCTACGTTATCACGTTCATCGCGAGCTTTTGCTCTCTCGTCATCGAAATGGTCGCCGGCCGCATCCTGGCCCCTTTCGTCGGCGTCTCCCTCTACACGTGGACGAGCATCATAGGCGTGATTCTCGCAGGCATTAGCATAGGCGCTTACATTGGGGGCAGGCTCGTCGACCGGTTTCCCCACAGGAGGACCCTGGCTCTGCTCCTCTTTCTCTCAGGTGCGGCTGCCCTCTCCATCATACCTCTCACGAGGTCCATCGCCGAATACCCTTTCCCCCTCTCCCTCATGTGGCGCATTTTCACGATCACCGCCCTCATTTTCTTCATCCCCGGCTGTATTCTCGGCACCATCTCCCCAGTTGTCGTGAGACTTACCCTGCAGAGCCTGAATAAGGCGGGCAACGTGATCGGAAAGATATACGCGTTCTCCACCCTGGGGGCCATCATCGGTACGTTTGCCACTGGCTTTCTCCTCATATCCTGGCTGAGCACGAGGCACATCATCTTTGTCATGGGCATCGTCCTTCTCATTACCTCGCTTTCTTCGGGCGGTCTCTTCAAAAAAAAGGTCGCCAGCGCCCTGCTCCCCCTCATCTGTGCTGTTGCCCTTGTCCCGCTCTATCGATGGGAGTTCAAGGTGCCCCTCAAGAGCGAAGGGGCTTATTTCTATAAGGAGAGCGACTACTATACCATCAGACTTATGAAGACCGTGGCCGCAGACGGAGAAACGCCCCTGCAGGAGCTCATCCTCGATCACCTCATCCATTCGTACGTGAGCCTTGACAACCCCCTCCACATCGAATATCCCTACGAGAAGATCTACGCCGAGGTCATGAAGTGGCGCTACCGGCGTCAGGATGCCTTCAAGACCCTCTCCATAGGCGGGGGCGGTTACACGTTTCCCCGCTACATGGAAGCAACCTATCCCCATGCGCACATCGAGGTCGTCGAGATAGACCCTGAGGTGACGAGGGTGGCCGCGAGATATCTGGGCCTTCCTGTGAACACGAGGATAAGGACGACGAACACGGACGGACGCTGGTTCGTTATGAACTGCAGGCAGAGGTACGACGTGATCTTTACCGACGCCTTCAACGATCTCTCCATTCCTTACCACCTCACCACGCGGGAGTTCATGGAGCAGCTCAAGTCGATCCTCGACGATAGGGGCATGCTCATGTCGAACGTGATAGACAACTTTCAGAAAGGGGCCTTCCTTCCCTCATACATAAGGACCCTCCGTGCCGTG
>CAYZAF010000096.1:0-8519 GCA_964476435.1 uncultured Syntrophaceae bacterium | reverse complement strand
TCGTCGCCGAAGTCGAAAGACTCTCCGCCGACGGTCCATCGCAGTGCCGTCGACTGGATGAGACCAAGAAATGTGAGCGCCGTTTCCCTGGAGGACAGCCCTTCTCGGAAATCCCCTTCGTCAATCCCGGCCGCGATGACGCCGGACAATGTCTCGACGTAGCTCCGCAGCCGCACCGATATCTTCTCTCCAAGCTTCTTGTTGCCGAGGCGAATGTCCTCTGAGAAGATCATCCGTGGCATGCCCGGGTGCTTCTCGATGAGGGCCATATGGGAGAAGAAGATCGTCTCCAATTTCTCCCGGGGCCTCCTGCTCCCTGCCGCGATGGTCGCGGCTTTCCCCATTACTTCGGAGCCAATAAAGTCCACTAGCGAAGAATAGATGGCATCCTTGCCCCGAAAATGTCGGTAGATGTTAGCCTCGCTCATTCCGGCCTCATTCGCTATGGCTGTGATCGTGAGGCCCCTTGCCCCGTCTCTGCCCAGGACTTCGAAAGCCGCTTTGACGATCTCTCCCTTTCTTATGTGGGTGCTCTTTTTCTCCGTCGTCATAATATGTAAATTGTCATTCACATATTACGATGCATGCTCTTTCATGTCAAGAAGAATAACCAGCCGGCTGAAAGGCTACCCCAAAACACGGGTATTATTTCGGCTCGCCATACCGTCTCACGGCACGGCGAAGCCGGCACGATTGAGGAATTCCCCTTCTAAGAGACAGCGTGACACGATTGCCGGATGTAATGGCGCTCCAACCGGGTATTCGCGAGAAACAAAACTACAGGAAGGAAGGGGTCGTCTCCTCACTTTTCCTCGAATTCGCTCTTTCTGTTTTCCGGGATGGTGAGGACGCCGTCCCCTTTCACGTCCTCGAGATCCAACCACCACTTCCTGCTGTAGTCCGCCTTACCGTACCCGAACAGATCGTCCCCTCTCACTGCCAGGCTGCGGGCTATGCCGGAGTGGCGCATCGCCCATCCGACAACCCTGTGGAAAGGCGTGTAGGGCTTGCTCCACGGACATACCTTTATGCACGTGCCGCAGCCCGAGCCCCTCTGGTTTCCCACGCGCATGCCCGTGCATTTCTTCTTGTTCATTGGCCACTTCTCGTAGCCGTTGAACATTTCCTTGCCCCCGTCGCTGATGGCCCCGCTCGGGCATTCCCTGGCGCATTTCTTACACTTCGAGCAGAAGTCCTGGAGACCGAAATCTATCGGTTTGTCCGGAAGCATGGGAAGATCGGTCGTCACCACGGCTCCCTTGAACCGGGGCCCGAGGAACGGGTGGAGCACCGAGTCGCCGATCCTGCTCATCTCACCAAGGCCTGCCAATAGGATGATGGGAGGGAGGACCACGTCGTAGAAGGGCGCATAGTGGGCCTTGGCAGGATAGCCCAGTCGCCTGATATAGTCGGCCAGGATTATGGCGATGAAGCCCGTTGTCGCGTAGGACATCATGCTCATGGAGTTGCTGATCCAGTCGCTGCCGGAGTATGCGCTGGAGGTTCTGTAGTCCTGATCGACGAGGACGGCGATTGCATATTTGTGGTTCAGCTGCAGGGGTACCTCCCCGGCGTCCGGCTGCATGAAGTCGAACTTGTGGCTGTAGACCGCATACTGCGGCAGCTCGCACACGCCGACAGCATCGGCACGCAGGAAATAAGCCGTCTCCTTGATGTGACGGGTAAGCGCTGCCGGATCGCCAGGAATGGGCGCCTTCTTTCCTGCCGGAATGGCGTCGATGAGTGGCCTCATGGCGTTCCTCATCCTTGTCAGCGCCCCTGAGAGGGGGTGCTTCGGCACGAATCGAGGGAACTCCCGCTTCAGAACCGGGCCGTAGTCGCCGGCTGCCGCCTTGTGGAAGCCGCTCTCCCTCTCCCGCACCCTAGTCACCCTGTCCGCGTTGATCAGCGTGGTCGGCCTATCGACCTTCTTGATCCGGTCCATGGGGAATGGCTCCCAATCCCGCTTGTGGTAACCGCTCATTGCTGCTCCCCCTTATTTCTAGTTGGTTTTAGACCAGTCGAGGCAGACATGCTATACCAGCCGTCGATTGGCTCCAATGGTGTTTTTGAGGCCGCCTTTTGACCTACCCGCCAAGGTATGCAGTCTTGACGCGCTCATTGTTGGCCAGCTCATGGGCTTCCCCCTCCAGCACTATGGTGCCCACCTCCATGATATAGGCTCGGTGCGCAAGCTCAAGGGCCATCCGGGCATTCTGCTCGACGAGCATAATGCTGATCCCGCTTCCGTTGATGTCACCGATGATCCTCCCAACCTCCTCGACCATGAGGGGCGACAAGCCCATGCTCGGCTCATCCATGAGGAGGAGCCTGGGCGCTGCCATCAGGGCCCGGCCGATTGCGAGCATCTGCTGCTCACCCCCGCTCAGGCGTCCCGCGTGCTGGCTGCGCCTTTGCCCCAGCACCGGAAAGTGGCGGCACATACGTTCGATGTCGCTCGCGATGCCGTGAGCGTCCTTTCGCAGGTAGGCGCCAATCCTCAGGTTGTCGAGCACAGTCATCCGGGGGAAAACCATGCGTCCTTCGGGGATGTGGGCGATTCCTAGCTTAACGACAGCGTGGGCAGTCAGGCCGTCTATCCTCCGCCCCTCGAAGAGAATCTCGCCGGAGGAGGGCTTCTCCAGTCCCGATATCGTCTTGAGGATAGTTGTCTTGCCGGCGCCGTTTGCGCCGATGAGGGCGACGATCGCTCCCTCGTCGACAGCGAGAGAGACACTCTTCAATGCCTCTGCTTTTCCGTAACGGACCCTCAGGTTCCTGATTTCGAGCAGCATCATTTCGCCCCTTGCTTGCCCAGATAGGCCTCGATGACCACGCGATTCTCTCTGATTTCCCGGGGCAGGCCCTCGGCGATCTTTTGCCCGTAGTTCAAGACAACTACCCTGTCACAGAGGTTCATTACCGCTTTCATGTCATGCTCCACGAGTATCACCGTGATGCCCCTGTCCCGAATCTGCCTGACGAGGCCGATCATGTTCTCGGTTTCGACCGGGTTCATACCTGTCATCGGCTCGTCCAAGAGGAGCAGCTTCGGATGGGTGGCGAGGGCCATGGAGATCCCGAGGATCCGCTGATGCCCGTGGGGCAGATTGGCTGCCGCTTCTCCGCTCAACGGTCCAAGGCCCATGAATTCGAGGATACTGAGGGCCTCTCGCCTCAGCTGCGCCTCCTCGCTTCGGGCGGAACGGCTCCTTAAGAGCCGCTTCCATCGGCTCGTGGCATAGCTTAGATGGAAGCCGGTAAAGACGTTCTCCAGCACGGATATCTTCATGAACAACGCGGAGGCCTGGAACGTCCTTGTTATGCCGAGACGCACGATCTCGTGCGCCTGCATGCCGGTGACGTCCCTTCCTTGAAACAGGATCCTGCCGGCAGAGGGAGGGAAATAACCGCTGATGACGTTGAAGAGCGTTGTCTTGCCCGCGCCATTCGGTCCGATCAGGCCCAGTATCTCACCTTCGGAGATAGCCAAGCTCAGCCGGCTGATTGCTGCGAGCCCGCCGAAATGTTTGCCCACATTGTCCACCTCAAGGATCGTGCCCATTATCCTATCCTTGCGAGGCAGACTTGCCTCTGGTGAACGCCTCTCTCACCCACCGGGCTACCCTGCTGAGGTTTTCTGCCGGGCCCGAGGGCCGACTATGGCCTATTAACCCGAGCAGGCCGTCCGGCAGGAACATGACGAGGAGTATGACGAGAAGGCCTGTAAAAACCGGCTCCACCTCTTTTGCGATCCGCAGCAGCTCAGGGGCGACGATCATGACGAGGGAACCGACGAGCGGTCCGGTGAAGGCGTACTCTATCCCGCCTAAGATTGCGTAGACGTGAACGTAGATGGTCTTCTGGGGACCGAACGTCGCCGGCACTATTGAGCCATAGTAGTGGGCGAAGAAGCTGCCCATCAACCCGGCGGCAGCGGCGGCTATGACAAAGGCCAGCAGGCGGTATTGGAAGATGCTCACGCCGAGCGATTCGGCGAGACGCGGCCCCTGGCCGATGGCTCTCCACGCCCTCCCTGTCCAGGAGGCATAGAAGGCGTTGAAGACGAGCACGACGAGGGATACGAGAAACAGCATGAGGTAGTAGAAAGGCGTCTTGGAGGTAAATTCCACGAGGCCGAAAAAAGGCAGCCGGATGGCCTCCGGAGGGGGAATGTCGTAAATGCCCGTATATCCCCCGAACGCCTCGAACGTGCCGAACACGAGGACGACGATGAAACCGAAGACGAGGGTAAGCATGACAAAGCCGATGCCCCCCTTCTTGATCAGAAGAAGGCCGATCACGAGACCCACGATGGCAGAGATGAAGGCGGATGTGGGGAGGGCAAGCCAGACCCAGAGGCCGAGCTTCACCGAGAGGAGCGCCGAGGCATACGCCCCTACGCCCCAGAAACCGGCTATGGCTATGGTGATGAGGCCGGTCCTGAGGAGAAGGAGAAACGTCATGGCAAGCACGGCGTTCATGCCTACCATGATGAGAAGATGGATGTAGTACGGGTTGTTCACCACGAGAGGCAGCAGAACGAAGATTAGTGCGGCAACGGCCAGCCCGACTGGCCTGCCGGACAACGACCGTATCCGGCTAAATCTGGATTTCAGTATCTTCTCCAAGCAGCCCTCCGGGCCTGACGAACAAGATGACACCCACAACAGCGAAGAATAGTATCTGGGCGAGGCCGCTGCCGAAAAAATACTGGCCGAAGCTTAAGGTCGCGCCCAGAATCAATCCCGCGAGGATCGCGCCGGTCATGCTGCCGATCCCTCCGAGCATCACCACGAGGAGGATGAGCAGGGCTATTGCCCCCATCTCTGGATAGACAGCAAAGATGGGGGCCATGATCCCCCCTGAAAAACCGGCGAGGCCGCAGCCGATTGCCATGGCGAGCAGGTACACCCGATTTGAGTTTATCCCCTGCAATTCAGATACGTCAGGGTTGAATGAAACAGCCCGCATGGCCCGCCCGACGTTCGTCTTCTGGAGAATTACGTGCAGGAAGAGGAGCACGGCAACGCCTAAAGCGATGAGCACGAGCTTCTCGACGGAGAGATTGACGCCCCCGAGCTTGAGCATCCCCTTGAATGCCGTGCCAACGCCCCTCGAAGCTGTCCCGAAGGCGAGCAGGACTGCCTGCCCTATGAGGAGCATGAGGCCGACCGCGGCGACGATGCCGTTGAGGAACTGGCGGTCCATGGCGCGAATGCGATGAAAGACAAGCCTATAGATCGCACCTCCGAGCAGAGCCGACACGACCGTCGCGACGGCCAGGGAGACAAAGAATGGGAGCTTCAGCATCACCATGAGCACATAGAGCGTGTAAGCACCGATCATGTAGAACTGGCCGTACGCAATGAACAGCACCCCGGAGATGTCGACGATGAGATTGAACCCCGATGCCAGGAGCACATAGACCAATCCCATCGCGAGTCCATCAACGAAGAGCTGTGCCACGACAGCCATGGACATGGTGCCTATCCTCTTTGATAGTCGATCTTTCGCCCCCCTTTAGAAGCGCTAATGGAGGGGCAGCATTCCTCTTTCAAAGGCCTTCGGGCTTCGGCGATATCGTTACTTGTAAGTGCCGAATATGGCGTTCTTCTTTATCAGCTCAAATCCTTCTTCCGGCGATAGCTTCGCAACGAGCTTGATCTTTCCCGCTTCCACCGCCGCAACCCTCAGCCCATAGAGCGCATCGACGGTCCTCGGATTGTTCATGTCTGGCCGGCTAATCGTCATGCCCGGCGCCAGCAAGGTATCGAACTTGATGCCGCTGGCGATTACTGCCGCGACCTTATCCACATCCGTGGTTTTTGCCGTCTCGAGAGCCGTCTTCAACAAATACCAGGAAACGGCATACGGCGGGGATGGATTGTCCCAGGTCCCGTACTTGGCCACGTAGGCGTCCTGCGCCTCCTTCGCAATGGGCGTTGCCGGCGGATCGAAATCGACGTCGCTCATCGTGAAGATCGCTCCTTTCAGGGCAGCGTTGATATCGACTATCTTGGCCCATTGTGCCGGGACGACCCCGCGATAGTGGAAGAGCAGCCCCGTGTAGCCTGCCTCACGCATGAACTTCACCACGAGAGAATCCTGCACGGGGCCTCCGCCAGTGCACGTAAAGACCTGGGGGTTGGCGTTCTTCATCCTCGTCGCCATGGCGCTGAAATCGGTCGCGTCCGGCGGGTAGAAGATCGTATCGGCGTACTTGAGACCCAGGGTGCTGAAGAGCTTCTCCAGCGACTTGGCATCAGCGTGACCCTGGATGTTGTCCGTATGGAAGCCTCCCACCGTCTTCAAGTCAGGATGCGCTTTGGCAAACCAGGACCAGGCGACAGGACCCTGGGTGTGGAGGGAAGATCCCTGGAAAATGTACTTCAGCTTCGGGTTGAGACATACCGGAGAAGGTGTGTAGACGATGGCGATCACCTTGTTGCTTTCGGGGACTTGGTACCAGGCATCGACCGTGCCGTCGCCGAGCAGAAATTTGACCTTGTCCTGGAAAACGAGCCTCTCCACCGCAGCCCTGCCCGTCTCGGCATTGTTCTTACTGTCGTATGACAGCACTTCTACCTTGTACTTCTGGCTGCCCACCGTGAGCTCGCCCCTCTGGTTGAGTTGGGCTGCCAAGGCCTCCACCATCTTCTGAAAGTCTCTGCCTAAAGGACCGGTCATGTTGGCAACGAAGCCAATTTTCAGCGTGGCCTGCGCGCATGCCGGGGTGTCGAGGCCTGCGATGAGAAACGCCGCGAGGATGATACCTGCCGCAGCCGTCAGCATCGACGAGATCAGTCTGCTTCGCCTCTTCATTCTCTTCCTCCTTTATGGCTCAAACTTCTTCCTTCTGCCGATCCCCACCGCGATCCTAAGATCGGGCTCCGGAAGCTCTCGGAATGCCATAGTCCTGCCGGCTCTTCAGGGTATCCGGCGACTCCTGGGAGAGCGCGTTGAGCAGGATCTGGCCGTTGCATACTCATTACCATTGGGCATCGGGAATGGCAAGGGAAAAGTAGAAACTGGGTCAAGGTAAAGTGGAGGACTGCGTTTTTTCTTGCCATACTGCCCGACTTGTCGTATAAAGCCCCCTATAGCACGAAGAATATTGGGCAAGGAGAACGCAATGCTTTCAAGGCCGCGCTATGAAAAGATCGGCGAAATGGAGCGCTTCGACGAGAGGGAGAATATTCAGGCCCGAGCCCAAATGGCGCCAGCGTCGCGGAGCTTCACGGAGTTCTACGAGCGACACCCCGAATGGGCAGCCCGTGATAACGAGCTCAGGGCCATCCCCGAGTTTGCCGGAAATCCATTCGACCAGGCCTTGTTCGTACAGGAGATAATGACCGTCATGAAGGGCGGCGCCGAGGACCTGGTAGATGGCCCGGTCTCTCCGAGCAAGGCCCGCCTCTCTCCGGAAAGGGCAACGGAGAAGATTAAGGGATTTGCCCGTTTTCTCGGCGCCGACCTTGTACGCATCGGCCCCTTGAACCCTGCGTTCGTTTACACCCATGTCGGAAAGACTCACGGCGACCCGAAGAGGGTGCATGGCGCTCCGATCCGGCTCGATATGAAAAACGCCATTACCATAGCCATCGGCCTCGATCCGCTCCTCATGAAAACAGGTCCGGCGCTTCCCATGGCCATCGGTGTGATGAAGGTCTACAACAGGCTCGCCATGATCTCCAAGATCCTCGCCGGATACATCCGGTCTCTCGGTTATCCCGGACGGGCCCATATCGTGAGCAACTACCAGATTCTCTGCATCCCCGTTGCTATTGACGCCGGCATGGGAGAGCTGGGCCGCCACGGCATCATGCTTACGAAAGAGCTGGGGAGTTCTCTCAAGCTGGCGACAGTCACGACCGACCTCCCCGTCGTCTACGATTCTCCAGTCGACATCGGCGCAGACGAGTTTTGCAGAGACTGCAGGATCTGCGCAGAAAGCTGCCCGGGCGCTGCCATACCTTTCGGGGATAAGAAAGTGATTCGCGGGATAAGAAAATGGGCAATCAATCCAGAGGCCTGTTTCAAGGTCTGGAGGGAGACTGGCACTGACTGCGGCGTCTGCATCGCTGCCTGTCCATGGACAAAACCAAGAACGTTGTTTCATCGGTTTGCGGCCACCATGGCTACCCGAAAGATGCGGGCTGGCTGGTGGATGAGCCGCGCTGAGAAGCTCCTCTACGGGCGGTTCAAGCCTTGCAAAGAGCCTTCATACTTCGAAGAACCGGAGCCCGTGTGGAAGAAATACAAGTCTTTCCACTAGGGCTTGCCTCGCCAAGACAGACAGGGGAGGCGCAAGACCCACTCCTTGCGAGGCAGCGTCCGTCAGCCGCTCTCTCGTTGCAGGGAGGCAGGCTGCCGCCCTCGAAGGATTCGTCCGGTCTTCAGGAAAAACAGTCTTGCTCATTTTCTGGGTCCATTCCAAAGGAGATTTTCCTTGACAAACCCAAAGCCTCTTCATTATTCTGCTCCTAGGATACTGACTGGGGGGTCGGTCTATAAGC
>CAYZAF010000095.1:0-4305 GCA_964476435.1 uncultured Syntrophaceae bacterium | reverse complement strand
AGACTCGCTCACGCTCGATTGCGAAACCACCCGCGGCCCCGTAAGGGTGGTGGCCGCGGGTTCCTGCCCTTTCGTTTCTCCGTGTGGTGCTCCGCAAACCAGAGCGCCCTACTAGAGAGGCTATGCCTCGGTATCACTCGCGCGGATCATGGAGAAGCCTCGCACCAGAGCAGGTGCGGGGCTTGCCTATATGGTACCAACACGCTCGTCTTTTCGTGACGGGCACCCCAGCCCCTCCAGCGATGCGAATCGAGAAGGAACAGCCTTTTAGCGGACGGGACCGTCATTCGGTCTTTACTTAACCCACATGCCATCGACATAAGGGCGTGTTACCCGTTGGCGACTTCGTGCATTGCCGAGGACTACCTAGAAAGGCTCGCGACGTTTTCGTCACGCATAGGACCCCCGTAGCGAAGCGATGGGGGATGGGGGGAGCGCGTGACGAAATAAGGAGCGATTGCTTCTCTTAGGGCGAGGCTGCCACGAGGAGGTAACGGGTGACATGGCCTTAAGCACGACTTGGGAATCCTCTGAGTGTGGGGAACGGGGGTTTTTGCAGTGGCTGCGTTGTGCGGGGACGCTCTCGACGAAAGAAGGAGCGATTGCTTTTCTTAGAGCGAGGCTGCCACGAGGAGATAACGGGTGACACGGCCTAAAGCATGGCAAGGGAATCCCGCGGGTGTGTGCATGCGACGCGTTCTTTTGGCGTCAGTGGGGGGCGTGGGGGCGGGGACGCACTCGACGGAAGAAGGAGCGATACCCAATGGTATGGCCTCGCCCGTTCTTTAGGCGCTGCCAGCCCGGTCGGCTATGAACCTGACGATCTCTTCCGCCACCGCCCTCGTGAAACCGGGGACTGCAGCTACGGCGTCCACCCCTGCCTCTCCTATGGCCTCGATGGATGGGAACTGCGTAAGGAGCGCTCTCAGGCGCTTCTTGCCGACTCCCCTGATCCGGCCTAGCTCCGAGGCGAGGTCCTCCCGGCGCTTCCATCTCCTGTGGGAGGCGACGGCAAAACGGTGCGCCTCATCCCGCATCCTCACGACCTCCTTGAAAACGGGAGAGGACTTGGGCAGAAGGAGTGGGTTCTTCCTGAAGGCGAGGTAGAGCACATCCTCCATGCGCCTGCGCCGCTCCCCTTTTGCTATGCCAATAATGTCCATGGGTATGGCGCGGCTCCTGAAGACGCTCAAGGCCGCCGAAAGCTGGGCCTTTCCTCCGTCGATCACCACGAGGTCGGGCAGGGGCCGGATCCGCTCGTCGTCGACCCGCCGCCTGAGCACCTCGGCCATCATGGCCACGTCGTCCTCTGCTGCCGCCTCCCTGATGTGAAAGACGCGGTAGCCCTCCTTCTTCGGCTTGAAGCCTTCGAAGACCGCCATGATGCCCGACGGGCTCTGGCCGTGGCTGTGGGAATTGTCATATATCTCGATCCTCCCCGGCGCCTTTGAAAGGTGGAGCACCCTTCTGAAAGCGTCCGGCAGGTCGATTGCCGTCTCAACCTCGTGGAGGTTCTCGATGGCAAGCCTAATCATGTCAGCAGTGCCGCTGTCGGCCGGTCCGTGGATGCGCAGGGGCCCCTTCTTCTTCTCCGTGAGGTACTGGAGGAGATAGGGCTTGTCCTCAATATCCTCTGACAGAACGATCTCGTCGGGGATGGGCCTCGTGCTGTAGTACTGGAAGAGGAAGGTGGATAGGGAATCTGCGAGGTCCGGGCCGGCCGCCTCCTTGAAGACACGCTTCGAGATGAGAACTCCCCTCCTGAAGCTCAAAAGGACCACCTTCGTGCGCGCCTCCTCAGCGAGGAACCCCCAGACGTCCCTGTTTATGCCCATGTGCTCGTGCACGTGCTGCTTCTCAACGAGCCGCTTTATGGCGAGGTACTTCTCCCTCTTGGCACGTGCCTCCTCGAAGTTCCACGCGTTCGCGGCCTCTTCGATCTGTGCTTCGAGCTTCTTCAGGAGCTTCTCGTTCCTTCCCATGAGGAAGTCGACGATCTCGTCCACGATCGCCCGGTATGCCCTTTCATCGATCTCGTCCGTGCACGGAGCCGGGCACTTGTCGATTCCGGCCAGGATGCAAGGTCTCGTCCTCCCCCGGAACACGGAATCCCTGCATCTCCTCAAGGGGTAGATGGCCTGGACGACCTTCAAAAGCTCCTTCGCGTCCTTTGCGTGGGGGTGGGGCCCGAAGTAGAGGGCGCCGTCGTCCTTGATCTTCCTCGTGATCGTGAGGGAAGGGAATCGGTCCTGGACGCTCAGGCGCAGGGAGACATACGTCTTGTCGTCCTTGAGGTTGATGTTGTACCTGGGCTGATGCTCCTTGATGAGGTTGTTCTCGAGAAGAAACGCCTCCTTCTCGTTGCCCGTGAGCACAATGGAGACATCCTCCACCTTGTGCAGAAGCCTCTCAGTCTTGCTGTCCTTGTATCCCTTCCTGAAGTAGCTCCTCACCCTGTCTTTGATACTCCTCGCCTTCCCGACGTAGATGATGTTCTTCCCCTCGTCCTTGAAAAGGTAGACACCCGGTGAATCAGGGAGGTTTGCTATGTACTCTTCCGTGATCATGGCGAGAGAATTTTCACGCCGCAGCGCTCTTTAGCGGCCGTCAGCCGCACAGCGCCCTTCCGGGTCATGTGGCCAGCTCCATCTGCTCGAGCCTGACGAGCCTGTCGCGCAAGCTGGCCGCCTTCTCGAAATCCCACCTCTTTGCCGCCTCGTTTATGTCTTTCCTCAGCTTCTTTACCATCCTCGAGAGCTTCTTCGGGTCCATGCCCCGCTCCTCGGTCCCGTCCATGTCCACTGTGTAGTAGTCCTTCTCGTATATGGAAGAGAGGAGGTCGACGATCTCCTTCCTGATGCTCTCCGGGGTGATGGAATGAGCCTCGTTGTAAGCAGTCTGGAGCTTGCGCCTCCGGTCGGTCTCATCGAGAGTGCTCTTCATGGAATCGGTCATCCTGTCGGCGAACATGATCACTCTGCCGTTCACATTCCGGGCTGCCCTGCCGCACGTCTGGATCAACGAGGTGTTCGAGCGCAGGAAGCCTTCCTTGCCTGCGTCGAGGATGGCCACGAGGGAGACTTCCGGAAGGTCAAGGCCCTCCCGGAGCAAGTTCACCCCTACGAGGACGTCGAACTTGCCGAGGCGCAGGTCGCGCACGATGGCGACCCTCTCCAGGGTATCGACCTCCGAGTGCAGGTACTTTGCTTTGACGCCCGCGTCCAGGAGGAAATCGGTGAGGTCTTCGGCAAAACGCTTCGTCAGCGTCGTGATGAGCGTCCTCTCCCCGGCTGCAGCCACCTTTTTCACCTCTGCGAGGAGCGCGTCCACCTGGTTCTTGGCGGGCTTCACCTCTATGGCCGGGTCCATGAGGCCCGTGGGTCTCACGATCTGCTCGACCACGTGGCCCTTGGCGCGGGTGAGCTCGTACGTTGCCGGGGTGGCGGACACGTAGATCACCTGATTGACGCGCTGCTGGAACTCCTCAAAGGTCAAAGGTCGATTGTCGAGGGCCGAGGGGAGGCGGAACCCGAAATCCACGAGGGTCTCTTTTCTCGACCTGTCCCCCCGGTACATGCCCTGGATCTGGGGCATTGATACGTGGCTCTCGTCGATGATGACGAGGGCGTCCTTTGGGATGTAGTCCATGAGCGTGGGAGGCGGCTCGCCCGCCTTCCTCCCGGTGAGGTGCCTCGAATAGTTCTCTATGCCCTGGCAATACCCGATCTCCCTGAGCATCTCGACGTCGTATCGCGTTCTCGCCTCCAGCCGCTGGGCCTCGAGGAGCTTCGCTGCCCCCCGCAACTCCCCGAGACGCTCTACAAGCTCCGCCTCGATGCCGATGACCGCCGATTCCAACCGCTCTTTGGGAGTCACGTAGTGGGTGGCAGGATAGATGGTGATCCTCGTGAGCTTCTCAATGGTCTTGCCCGTCAAGGGATCGATTGCGTAGATGCCAGCCACCACATCGTCGTCAAGGAGAATGCGTATGGCCCTCTCTTCCTCGTACGCGGGGAATATGTCGATGTTCTCCCCCCGGAGCCTGAACCTGCCTCGGTAGAAATCCATGTCATTCCTCTCGTACTGGCACTGGATGAGCTTGTCGAGCAGGTCTTTCCGCTTGATCCGGTCCCCTTCCTCCACGTAGACAAGCATGCCGTAGTAGGCCTCGGGGGAGCCGAGGCCGTAGATGCACGAGACACTCGCCACGATGAGCACGTCGTCCCGCTCGAAGAGCGCGTTCGTCGCCGAAAGGCGCAGCTTGTCGATTTCCTCGTTGATGGAGGAGTCCTTTTCGATGTACGT
>CAYZAF010000094.1:0-4682 GCA_964476435.1 uncultured Syntrophaceae bacterium | reverse complement strand
TGGTCGGAATAGCGCTTCTTGATGTCGATCTCCTTTTCCCTTATCCTGACGTCCAGGGTATCGAGGCAGGAATCGATGAGCTTCTTGAGAGAGCCGGTCTGCATCTTGAGGCTTAGGGGTTTCGCATAATCGAGCATCTCGTCGAGTATCCTCTCCAGCCTTGATATCTCGTGGACCACGATCTCCATGCGCCTTTTGTTGTTGCCGTCGAAGGCCGTATTCTTGAGCAGAATCTGGCTGTTGAGTTTCACGGAGCAGAGGGGATTCCTTATCTCGTGGGCTAGCGAGGTGGTCAGCTTCCCTATATAGGCGAAGCGCTCCGCCTCCCTTATCCTTTCTTCCGTCTCCATGCGCTCCGTGATATCCCGGCAGATTCCGGCCACCGCCGGACGGCCGTCGTAGGTTATCCGCTTGACCTTGTTCTCCGTGGGACGGCTCCTTCCGGCCTTGTCGCGGCGCAGATACGCATAGAGGTCTTTGCTCTTTGCCCCGGCCATCCTCCTCTGGTACAGCCTGGCTACGGTGGGCAGGGACCGGGGGGAGATCAGCTCGGTATACGGCCTGCCTATGATCTCGCCGTTGGTATAGCCGTGTAGCTCGCAGTAGGCAGGGTTAGCGAAGACAATGGCGCCGTCCTGCACGACGAAGTAGCCGTCGTCGATCTCTTCTACGAGGACCCGGTACTTCGATTCCGATTCGGCCAGCTCCTTGGTCCTCTCCTCCACCTTCTTTTCGAGGTCCGCCGCATGCTCCCTTATGCGAGCCTCATGGAGGGACTGAAAGTAGTCGCTGAACCTCGTCACCGTCGTGAAAAGACATTCATTGAGCTTCTCTATTGTAGCCGAGAGCTCAGATGCGGAGAGCTCCTGGAGCAAAATGGGCACGAGGATCGAGCGGTAAAGCTCGTAGGCGTGCTGGACCTCGGAGAGGGAGAAGCCGCCGTCCAGGCGCAGCTTGCTGATCCACTCTATATGGCGGTTTATCAGGGTATAATCGTCGTCGACGAGGACAGCGTAGTTCCCCGCGTTGGCTTGGGAAACGGTCACATAAAGCTCTTCCAGGGGGCGGCCCCGATACCTGGCGCTCTTAGATTCGTGCAGCCCGCGGACCCAGGCGTCGATAATGCTCTCCTCGTGGTGTGCCAGAATAGAAGCGAGGGCCATGTTTGATTTTACCGACATGAAAGCCCCTTTGCAAGCATGATCGTCGCTTAACTATTTCCTCCATTGATCGATAATATAACAAATGCAAACGATTACCCTCCGCGACGAATTACTCGCGAGGGCGGAGAGCGGCAAGGTTCTCCCAACCCTCAACAGCGTGATCACCGAGCTGCTCCGCGTCGTGACTGACCGGAACTCCTCGTTCAACCAGATCTTCAACATAGTAAAATACGATCAGTCGATCTCTGCGAAGATCATCAGCATCGCAAACTCCGCTTACTATGCGAGGGGGTTCAAGGTGCTCAATCTTGAGCGGGCCATGATCGTCGTCGGGTTGGAGGAGATACAGAGCATCGTTGTCTGCCTGGCGTTCCTCAAGGAGATACTGAGCCAATGGAAGCTGAGCCAGCGCGACCTTGCGACCATCTGGAAGCATTCTCTCAATGTAGCTTTCGCGGCGAGGATCTTGAGCGCCAAGACCCTCGCAGAGGATCCTGAGAAGGCCTTTACCGTCTCGATCCTCCATGATCTGGGGAAGATCATCTTCTATACCTTCGGCGAGCCGTACCAGAAGGTCGTCTTTGGCGCGCGAAAGACGGGCCGGGACCTTTGCAGCCTGGAGCAGGAGACCTTCGGCATCGACCACCAGGAGGTAGGCTACTTCATGGCGGTAAAGTGGAGATTCCCCGAGGAGTTCTGCACCGTGATCAGGGGACATCACGGAAGACCGGAGGGAAGCGATGGCCTCCTTGACGTCGTGAGGGTGGCAGACGCGTTCATCGACAACCCGGCTGCAGACCTGGGGCCCGAAGGCATCATCCTCCAGGGCGAGAAGGACCAGATAGAGGCTGAGACGAAGAGGATAAGCGAGCTTTTAGGGGTGGACGATGGACGATAGCGGCCTGCGGAACAAGTCGCTGCTGTTCCAATGGAACTTCTTCGAAAGGGCCATCAGCAACTATTCCATCATCATCAGGATGTTCCAGTACATGGAGGGGAATGGCGACCTCGGGGCAGGGATGCCCCGGGTGTTCGTTGAAGAGACGGTTTTCGACGCCTGCGAGCTGGTCATGAGGGGCAATGGGAAACCTTCCTTTTTCACCGTCGACGGCAGCCTCCAGAGCATAGATAGCGGGGAAATAGAGAAGGCGAAAGGGTCCATCTTCTCCCCTTCCGTGTTTCACGATGTCCTCGGGTATGGCACGCTCTATATCTACCCCCTGAAGCGAAGCATCCACATCTTCGGCTACCTTATCCTGGGCAAAAAGAAATCCATCACCCTGGAAGAGAACACCATGAGGGACTTGGACCTCCTGTGTGAGATCCTCAATCGCTTCATCCTGCTGAATATGCACGTCAATGAGCTGAAAGTTGCGGAAGAGAAGAGGACGAAACAGCTCGACGCCAAGCTCGCGACCACGAGGACCCTCCTCGAGAACATCATTGATCAGTTCCCCTATGCCCTCCTCATGATCGACAGAAACGGCACCATCTGTTTCGCGAACAGGTCCGCCAGGGAAGAGTTCTTCGAAGGCGGCGCGCTCATCCCGGGCGAGCCCGTGGAAAACGTGATTCACGGCATAGAGAAAGGCTTTCTGGAAAAGGACTCCATCCTCCAGGGAGAGATCCACTACGCGAAGGGCAGTGAGTACAAGCTGTACAGCCTCGAGAGCTATCCTGTGAAAGACAACAAGGGGAAGGTCGTCTTCAAGAGCCTCGTCTTCAAAGACGTCATCGATCAGAGGATGGAGGAAGAGGAGAGCGTCAACAAAAGCAGGATGGAGAGCATCGGCAGACTGGCCGGGGGCATAGCCCACGACTTCAACAACGTGCTCACTGGCATACTCGGCTACGCATCTCTCATGAAAAGGATGACAGCGGACGAACAGCAGCTCAACAGGTATGCGGAAGTGATCGAGAACTCGGCGAAAAGGGCGGCCACGCTCACCGAGCATCTCCTCAACTTCTCGCGCCGGCAGAGGGCAAGGCAGATCGATCGGATCGACCTCAATGCCCTCCTTGGCGATGTGCTCTTTCTCATGAGGGAGAGTTTCCGCACCGTCATGATCACCACGGAGTTCGACCCGCACCTGCCCGCCATCAAAGGGAATGCGGGCGAGATACAGCACGCCATACTAAACCTCTGCGTCAATGCGAAGGACGCCATGCCTGAAGGGGGCACGTTGAAAGTGCGGACCGAGCGGAAGGCATACCTCGGGGGAGAGGAATTCGCTGTCGTGACCATAGAGGACACGGGCTCCGGGATTGAGGAGCAGCTGAGGGGCAGGGTCTTCGAGCCCTACTTTACGACGAAGAGCGAGGGCAAGAAGATCGGCATGGGCCTCCACCTGGTCCGGAAGGTCATCAAAAGCCACGGCGGCTTCATAGAGCTGCGGGGCGCCAAGGAGAAGGGCACCTCCTTTGCCCTTTACTTCCCCCTCGCGGAGCCTTACAGGGAGGAGCCGAAGCAGGGCCGGGTGGAACCCACGCGGGCGCTCAAGAAAAGGGGGATTCTCGTGGTGGACGACGAGGAGGTCGTGAGGGGGCTTCTCGCCGGAGTGCTCTCCGCCGAAGGTTTCCAGATCTTTGAAGCGTCCGACGGCGCGACGGCTGTGGAGATCTTCGAGTCCCAGGGCCGCTCCATAGACCTCGTTGTCCTCGACATGATCATGCCGGGCATGGGTGGAGAGGAGGTCCTGAGGAGGCTGCGGGAGATATCAAAGAAGGTAAAGGTCGTGATATCGAGCGGCTTCATGACAGAGGAACAGCGGGACAAGCTCCAGGAGTACGGGGTCGACGGGTTTCTCGACAAGCCCTATGGCGACACGGATGCGATCAAGATAGTCAACTCCATCCTCTCTTCGTAGCTCCATTCACACTTCCTTTTGCATAACAATATTTTGCAATAAGTAATTATATGCTATACATTCCAGCTTTGCGTTTCCGGCTACTTCCCCGCGGCAGGCCTTTCGCTTGGGTTTGACAACTCCTCTTCCTGCCGCATTGGCTTTCTAAGAACTGCGAAGGCACCCGTCCGTTTGGAAGGCTATCCCCTCGCATTCGCCCCTATTCCTTCCCAAACGTTCTCCCCGGCAGGCTCAACCCCACCGTCCGCTTTCGAAGGCTATTCCTTCCGATTCGCTGGCGCCTCCGGTGCTGACCCGTCTGGACGGAAAGACTCGCTCACGCACCGATTGCGGACCCACCCGCGGCCCCGTGGGTGTGGTGGCCGCGGGTTCCTGCCCTTTGATTCTGCTATGTGATACTCCGCAAACAGGAACGCCCTACCGTAGGTATTTGCCTCGGTATCAGGCGCGTGGAGTAAGGAGAAGCCCCGCACCCACCTGGTGCGGAGCTTGCCTTTTGATCCCTCGTACGCTCGTCTTTTGTGACGGGTACCCCAGCCCCTCCCGGCGATGCGAATCGAGAAGGAACACCCTTCCGCGGACGGCAATACACGGGACGGGATGAAGCTCCGATAACTCTCCCATGGAATTAGCTCGATTGAGGCTCTTTTAC
>CAYZAF010000093.1:0-4382 GCA_964476435.1 uncultured Syntrophaceae bacterium | reverse complement strand
GTGCGTGAGCGAGTCTTCCGTGTAGACGGGTCAGCACCGGAGGCGGCAAGCGAATCGGAAGGAATAGCCTTCGTAAGCGGACGGAGGCGCTATCCTTGGGCCAGTGGCGTCTTTCAGGCGGACAAGTCTTTCGCTCGTGCGACGATAGTCGCTTTACGCTACACTAGCTCTTCCCCGAGCCGCAGTTTTTCACTTCCGTTGATTATTGTTGCGGCCGTCCGAGCCCGGAGGAGGCAGGTGATCGGCGGCAAAGAAGAACCCGAAGGACGCGAGAAGGGTAACGCAGGCCACGATAATGGCCAGGGATGTGCCGTGCCACAACCCTACAAACCAGCGCCGGAGCTCATCGGCGAGGACGTTTGCCTTCCCCCCGTATAACTCCATGTTCCGCTCGTACACCTTCGAATTCTCAGGGAGGACCGGATATGTGGTGCCGCCGCCTTCTTCGTACCCCACGACCTCAGGCGAGTGAGTCCCGGCCCTCTCATAGATCCATATGGCGCTGATCATGCCGATGAGCAGTATGGCGGCGCTGATCGCTTGAAGATAGATGCGTGGGTCAGTGATGCGCCATTTCATGTTGCCCTTCCTTGTATTGCCAGAGACCGGCGGAGGTCCCGGCCTCGACGGCAGCGCTTCCCCGGAAGCGGAGGCGCACAACCCATCCGGCCCGGACACGAGCTGGCCCAAAAGGCTAAACGCCTCACGGGACGCTCCCGGCCAAGGCGCGAAAGCGCTTCGCCAGTGCAGGCCCCGCTGCCTCATCCTCGTGCTTGAAGAAGACATAGGCATCTGCCCATCCCTGGGCAGCGATCTTTTCGTGCCACAGGGCAAGATCCGCCTCTGAATAGCCGGGCCGCCTAAGGCGCAGGTAACCCCAATGGGCGGTGTTGACCACATCGGGCGTCGGGCCGGGCTCCGCATCGCTCACGCACAGGGCGCTCTGCCGGGCTTGCAGCAGATCGAAAACCTCCGGCACGAACCAGGACCGGTGCCTGAATTCGAAGGCTGCCGCGGCAGGGGGCAGAAGGTCGAGGAAAGCCTTCAGCCTGCTCGTATCCTTCGCGAAACTCCCCGGCAGCTGGAAGAGGAATGGCCCCAGTTTCTTCTCGAGGACCGCGCATGTCGCGATGAGATGTCCCACATCCTCCTCGACATTCTTGAGACGCTTGATATGGGTTATGACCTGAGAGGCCTTGAGGCAGAAGACGAAGCTGTCTGCCACCTGGCCCGCCCACGCGAGAAGCAGGTCCTGAGTCGGCATACGGTAGAAGGTATTGTTTATCTCAACCGTATCGAAGTTCTGCGCGTAGAAGGGAAGCATTTCTTTGGCCGAGATGCGCTCAGGGTAGAACCTTCCCTTCCATTCTTTGTAGCCATAGCCGCTGGTGCCCACGCGAATCTTCACCACTCAAGTATAATGCGGGCCTGAACAAACGTTCAAGGGGCCAACGGCCCACAGTGGTGGTGCCTCTCTTGAGGACGCGCCTGGCGCCTTCTTTTTCCTGTTGCCATATCCTCCGGCCGGGAGTAAGCTTGTCGGGAAAGACGTACGGGCAGCACCTATGTGCGGCAATGCTTGCGGGCCACCCGTCATGTCTCCCGATTGTCCTTGAAGGGGATGCGGATGGAGCAAACTTTTGCGGGCTCCTGCATCGCTTGCCTGGAGCACGTCACAATATTAAGCGGAGGAATAGTCGATGGAGGTCAGGATCAACAACCACGGACCGGATGCGCTATCTACCAAGGTCTTCTTCAGTGATGAAAAGGGTTTTGAGGTTGCTTCGGTGATCGTAACGGGAAAAGAGCATGCCGTTCTCATCGACGCCCAGTGGACCCTGTCGAACGCCCACCGGGTCATAGCGGAGATAGCGGAAACGGGGAAGAGCCTCGAAACGATTTATGTGACCCACGCCCATCCTGACCACTACTTCGGCCTGGGGGTGATCGCTGAGGCTTTCCCGTCTGCCAGGGTGACGGCCCTCGCCTCCGTTGCCAACACCATCAACCGTCAATTCTTCGGAAAGCTGGAACATTGGGAAACGGTGATCGGGCCTACCAATGTATGCCGAAAAACCGTCACCATCGAGCCCTTGAGCCAGGACTACATCGAGCTGGAAGGGCAGCGGATCGAGGTGCTTCCGGAGATCCTAGGCGACCTGAAATACAATACGGTGGTCTGGATACCCTCCATAAAGACCCTGTACGGCAGCGATGTCCTCTTCAACCAGGCGCACCCCTTCACGTGCGAGGTCACGCCGGAAGAGCGCCTGCAATGGATACGCGACATAGAGCGGCTCGAGAAGATAGGCGCAGAGGTAATCATTCCCGGCCACCAGAAACCGGGCATGCCTTTCGATTACTCTTCATACACCTTCACAAAAGATTACCTCATCGCTACGGAAGAGGAGATAGCCAAGACCAAAGACGAGGGCTGTTTCTTTTACGCCATGGTGCAACACTTCCCAGAGGCAAACCTTTTCATCAGCAATGAAATGAACGCGGGCGTCTTCAAAGGCGGCAGGAACTGGAACTGGAAGGACGAGTAGCGCGGGCCGGAACACCCCCTTTTCACCTCTCGCCGTATTACACTATGGCATGAGGTGAGATTCATGGGAAGGGACCGCAAGGGAGAAGGAACGAGACGGCGCGCTTTTCCCGGCGCAAGGCTGCTGCTTTTGCGAATGGTCTTCCTCGTGCTCGCGTCCTGCGCCGGGACGATGAAGGGATACCCGGGCCCTGCGCTGCTGAGCAACGAAACGGCAATTATCAGGACAGGGGCCTACGCGCGGATGCTCAAGTGCGACGATCAAGCGATCGGCCCTTCTCAGCTCAAGGTTACGGTCTTACCCGGAAAACACACCATTGAGATTGGCTTCCTAAGGCGGGTGCGCGCCAATAGGATCCTCTATTCCCGGCTGACCGGCTCAGTCACGTTCCAGGCAGAGGCAGGCCACACCTATGTAGCCGATGCCGAGCTCGTTATCGAGAAGAAATGGCTGGGTTTGGCCGGGGGCGAGTACGATTGGCAGGGCTACGTAAAGGATCAGGGAACGGGGCAGGCAATTGCGCGAACCCTTGAGCCGCTGCCAGTGAGAACCGAATGGATACCCAACGGCCCGCTATACGAGACCTATTTTTATTGAGGATGCAAAAGCTTTCTGTCTTGTCTTGTGAGAATCTGACTCATCTGGCGAGACATCCGTCTCGTTCGAGGAGACAAATCCCCTGTCCATGCCTGCTCACGACCCTTTTATGACCGTGCCTTTCCTTGAGGTCTCTGTCAGGGCATGATTATTGTAAGCAACAGGACCAAAAGGACAAAAATCAGCCGCAGAGATGCGTCCAAGATTCCAGCCGGGGGAAGGACGGGGATGCTGCTCAAGTACCTGGAATCGGCCTTCAAGTTTTTTCTCATGGTCCTCTGTATCGCGGGTCTCCTCCATGAGAACAGCCAGTCCGAGAGGGCATTCTCGATCCGCATACGGCCGCCCCAGGTGCAGATCAAGGTGAAGGACGAGGTGGAAGAGACCCTCATTGATCTGCACGTACCCCAGGAACGGCTTCCCTCTCTCAACACATGGATCAGGGCGGCTTGCCGTGTCACATCCCTCGATCCCATTCTCCTGTGCTGCCTTCTCCACACGGAATCGCATTTCAAGAAGGATGTCGTAAGTCCCAGGGGATACAAGGGAGAGGCCCAGACGCGGAGGTTTTCTCAGTACTCGTCGGTGAACATCCTGGAAGGGGCCGAGACCCTTCGAGAGAAGCTCTCTCTGTCGGGCGGGGACATGTTTGAGGCCCTGGCCCGGTACAAAGGGGGAAGGGACAATAAGGAAGCTCAGGAAGAGGCCATGGCAGTGTTGAAGCTCTACCGGGCCCAGCTGAAGAAGAAGGGGAGGCTCGGGAGCCCGGAGGCCCTTCCTGGCGTCATTCTGGCCCTCGCCTCAGAGGGATCGCCGCTTCCCATGCGGTGAGAGGGAAAAGGGAGCCGCGCCCCACAAGGATGGTCTCCATGGCGGGCCATGGCAAGAAGAGGCTCATTCTTTTGCCACGACGAACGCGGAAGGATAATCCTTCACCACTCTGCACTGAGCCTTTTCCGCCTCGGAGAGGGACTGGTACGGCCCCACCTCCACCCTCCACCGGATTTCATTGTCTCTCTCAACCCGGATCACCTTAAGGGTCGAGGCTCTGTACCCGAGCGATTTCATGTACCCAATCAACGAGAGGGCGTCTGAGCCCGCCTCGAAGGAACCTACGTGGACAAAGAACTCGCCCGACAGGTCATCCCCATGCTGCCCCTCCACGGGTCCTGACGTGCGCAGGAGAATCCTCGCCATCCCCCTATCCACCATAGCCAAGCTCTTCGCAGCTGCGTA
>CAYZAF010000092.1:0-9587 GCA_964476435.1 uncultured Syntrophaceae bacterium | reverse complement strand
CGGCCTGTCGAGATAAAGGGGCGGGCCGATGGTCATCTTTTTCGGCCCCTCCCACTTTTCCCAACTGCGGAAGGCGCCCGGCAGGTGGAGGCCGTAAGTGCCCCAACAAGCGCCCAGGTAGGCCGGAACTTGCGTGCCTTCGTAGTTGACGCTCCGCTCCCTGAAGTACTTCCCATCCAGATAGTTGAGGTAGTTGTCGATGGGGCCTGTTCCGCTCTTGAGGGCGTCGTAAACGTAGGGCACGGCGCATAGGTCCTCATCATTGAGGGCGGCCTCGATCGCCTCTTTAAGCCTCTCGTCACCGTACCTCTTTCGATACCAGCAATTCGGCTCGAACCGCGGGTTGTGGAGCGCCCTGCCCCTTACTCCCTGGGTGAACCCGTGACAGAGGATGCCGCCGTGGTAGATCGAGTCCCTGTAGTAATCGGTGACTGCGAAAGGGGAGAATATCGCTTTTAGATGGGGCGGCTTCAGAGAGGCGACCTGCTGGGCAGCCATGGCGAAATAGCCTCCGCCACACATGCCGACCTTGCCATCGCACCACGGCCGGCCGGCGATCCACTCGATGATCTCGGCCGTATCCTCGCGTTCCTTTTGCTGGAAGAGGTCGAGATAACCGCCCGAGCGGCCCGACCCCCGTATGTTGGCGATTACCTGGGCGTATCCGCGGCGGACGTAAAAATTGGGGTCGCCTGCCTCTGCCAGGCCGTTCCCTAGGCCGAAGCCGTGGGGCATCACCGGCGCGCTCTGCATGGCGTTGCTGTATGGGTGCACGCAGAGAAGAGCGGGGAAGCGGCCTGCATCGTCCGGCCTGAAGACATCCGCGTCGATGACTATGCCGTCCGGCATGGGGATCGATACGTGGCGCTCGACGACGACATTGAATTTCCTTTCCGATGTTCTCCATCTCTTGCCTATCATTTCTCACCTCTTGGGCCCGTGCTTATTTTAGGGCCACTCCCTGCATCGCCCCCCGGCCTCGAGGTCTCCATAAACCAGCTCGACTGCTCTTCGTTCCCGAGAAGACCCATTTGAAAGTTCTTCATGGCATTGACCATGGCGAGTCGGTCTCGGGGTGGAACAAGCATATTGAGGGCTAGGCGGGTGTCGCCGAAAATAACGGTCACGTCTGGATTCCTATGGATTCTTCTTTCCGACGAAACCTTCCCGCCCTTCAAAACGTAATATCTTCCTAGAGAGTTGTCTTTCAGCCTGATCTGGACGGAGAGGTCCTTCTCGCGAAGGCGTTCTCTAAAGGAAGGAAAGCGCTTGACGGTCCGCTTAAGCACTTTTTCGAGGACGAGAAGAACCCCGAAGAAGAAGAAACGGGCAAGGGCCTCGCGCCGCGCAAGCTTGTCTATAAGTGACTTCACTGCTCTTCGTCCTTATTGGCTCTAGCTTTATCACATTGGTCCGGTACGATCAACCGACACTGAGTAAACTCGCCGGGAATCCTTAAACGACGCGAAGTCCTTGCCCCGCTCGTACCCCGTCTATTTTTTTGTCATCTCCCGGTTGTTTCCTAAACCGCCCGTGCAGCCATGTTTTTTCATTTCTATAATTCGGGCAAGGCAATGTCAAGAGAAATGAGCACCGCGATTTTTTCCTTGACATAGATAGATTGAGTGACATAACCTCTTTATTGGAGAAAAGATTCTCTAAATTGGAGAATCATGAAACTTAATACTCTCGCAAAATCGATCGAGATCCTAGATCTTTTCTTATCTTTAGGGCCGAACCTCACCGAGAGCGACATTTCGCGCGCTTTGAATATGCCGGCGAGCACGACCTATAAGTATCTGTCGGCCTTGAGGGAGCACAAGCTTCTGGACTACGATTCCAGGTCGAGGCAGTTTACACTCGGGTCCAAGTTTCTTGAATTCAGCAAGTTGCATCACTCTCAGTCGGAGATCCACAGGCTCGCTCTTCCTTACATGAAGGAGCTTCACAGCGAAGCCGACGAGACGGTGACCCTGGACGTATTGATCAACCGCAGAGGTTATGTTCTGGAAGCAATCGGGAAGGATAACGGAATAGGGCTCATCGTGAGGCGCGGCGACGAGATACCCTTGCATTGCGGGGCATCGGGGCTGGTATTGTTGGCTTTTCAGGAAGATAAAGACATCGAATTGTTTCTAAAGACTACCGAGCTGAAGAAATATACTGAAAGAACGATTGTTGACCCAGAAAAGCTCAGAGAAAGGTTGCGTGGCATAAGGAAGGCAGGCTGCGCCGTCTCGGACGGTGAACGTCATCTGGCGGGAAGGGCCGTTGCAGCGCCGATCTTCGATCATCTAGGCAGGATAACCGCCAGCCTGAGCGTGGCTGCTTTCTTCGAGAGCATGCCCAGCAGCAAAGTCGAGCATTTCAAACAAGCGCTCATCAAGTGCACCAGCGCAATAACCGAGGATTTGCGGCTTTAGAGAAAGGATCAACGAACAACAAGAGAAGATCCTGTCTTCTCACAAAAGAGTAAGGGGGCAAAGATGGGCATCAAAGTCGTCGACTTGTCGCAGCCTTTCGGCCGCAACACGCCATTGTGGCCTCATCCTGGCGTTATGCAGGACGTAGAGATCAGGCGGGTCGCTTACTCCGGAAGGGATAAGAAAAGACTCACCACGCTACTCACCCTGAAGATGCACACGGCCACCCACATGGACGCTGAAGTTCACGTGAATCCTAAAGGGTGGTCCATCGACAAGGCGCCCCTCGCCAACTGCTACGGCACGGGCGTCGTGCTCGACATGAGATACAAGAAGAAATGGGAAGAAATCACCCCGGAAGACTTAGAGAGGGCCAAGCCTAGAATCGAGCCCGGGGATTGGGTGGTCATAAATACTGGATGGCACCATAAGTGGAAGACGTCGAATTACGAGTATTTCAATCACTACCCTGGGCTTTACCGAAAAGCCGCCGAGTGGTTGGTTGCAAAAAAGGTCAAAGGCGTCGCGGGAACATGGGGAGCGATCGACTGCGCCCTCGGTCACTACCCCCTTTCCCAGACGATGCCGTGGCTGTATGAGGAGTATGTTCAGGAGACGGGGAAAGACCCTGGCGTAGAATACCCTGAGCTTGAGCCTGCGCATTCGATCCTTTACGGCGCTGGGATCCTTGGCATCGAAAACGCGGGGGGCGACATAGATGAAGTAACAGGGATGAGATGCACCATCGCGGCATTTCCGCTTCGCTACGAAGAGGGCGATGGCTCGATGGTGCGCCTCGTCGCTATCGTGGAGGAATGAATAAGATGACTATGCTGCCGGAAGACAAAGTAATGATCACCGTTGCGACCACTGGTGGAGTGATGGCTGTCAAAGAGAAAAACCCGAACGTTCCGGAACAGCCGGACGAGATCGCCCAGGCAGCCTACGAGTGCTGGAAGGAAGGGGCCTGCCAGATCCATATTCACGCGCGAGACAAGAAAGGAATTCCAACCGGGGATCCGGCCGTATATAGCGAGATCCACAGGAAGATAAGAGCCCTCGGCTGCGATATCATCATCCAGAACAGCACAGGCACGGGCCCGCAGGTAGCGCAGGAAGACAAGATTAAATGCGTGGAAGCTGATCCGAAGCCGGAAGTCGCCTCCCTCGACATGGGGACGATGGTGCGCAGCTTCGGCCCATACGCGGGCACGAGTGAGGCGATCTACGCGAAGACTCTGGAAGATTGGGCGGCGAGGATCAGGAACGCGGGCGTTAAGCCGTGCATGGAGGTATTCAACGATTCCCAAATCCGCGAGGTAAAAAACCTTATCAACAAAGGCCTCGTCGATAAGCCCTATTTTGTCGAGATCGCCCTCGGCCATGCTTACCATGGAGGAGTTGACGCCACTCCGGGCCATCTCTGGTATTTCGTGAACGACCTCCCGGAGCCGCAGGATACGCTGTGGAGCGTGTTGGCCGTCGGGAAAGACGAGCTGACCATAACCACGATGGGAATGCTTCTGGGAGGCGCGGTCCGCGTCGGCTTCGAGGATAACCTCTACTACAGAAGAGGAGAGCTCGGCAAAAGCAACGCCCAGATCGTGGCGCGGACGGTGAGAATCGCACGCGAGCTGGGCAAGGAGCCGATGACGCCAGGGGAGGCAAGGAAGCTGCTCGGTCTCAAGCCGCTTTAGAGTTTCCGAAAAGAAAGGAAGGAGGTTGAATAGTGGAAAAATCGATTGTCTCTATTGCCAAAGGGTCCGATGTCCAAAGCCTGGTAGATGAAGCGCTGTCGCTCCTCGGAGGCCTGGAATCGTTCGTAAAGCCGGGGGCCTCGGTAGTCGTCAAGCCCAACGTGGGCCATCCAGCTCCTCCCGAGACGAGTGTGAACACCAATCCGGCCGTGGTCGCCGCCGTCATCGCCGCAATCCGCAGGTGCAAGCCCAAGGAGATTATTCTGGCGGAAGCATCGGGAGTGAGAATGGACACCCTCAAGGCCCTCGATGTAAGCGGGATTGGCCAGGCGGCGAAAGATGCTGGCGTCGACAGGATAGTTGATATCAAGAGACTCAAGACCGAAGACGTGGTCGAAGTAAAAGTGCCCAACTACAGCCAGATCCCCAGCTTTCGCCTACCGAGGTTCCTCGTTGACGCCGATTGCGTCATAGCCGTTCCCATTTTCAAGACCCATATCACCATGACGTACACCGGCGTGGTGAAGGCGATGAAGGGCACAGTCGACGACAAAATGCATCGGAGGATGCACTTTGTTCAACTCGGCGAAGCGCTCTTCGACCTCTTGGCCGTTTCCCCCGTTCACCTTGCCATAGTCGACATGATACGCCCCCAGGAAGGGCTGGGACCGATGACAACGGGAACTCCGATAGATTTCGGGGCTATAGTAGCGGGCACCGACCCGGTCGCGGTAGACGCGACCTGTTGCAGGGTCGCGGGCATTGTTCCTGAGAAAACCTACCTCCGGTTTGGCGCGGAAAGGGGGTTAGGCATTATGGCGGAGGACCTCATCGAGATCAGGGGGAAAAGCATAAAAGAAGTCTACAGGAAATTTGCGACCCCCTTCCTTGACACGAAAGGTTTCGGCGATTTTGTCGGCTATTCGGTGTTTGACGAAAATGCGTGCAGCAGCTGCCTGGCAGGGGTTACAGCCGCCCTTGACGCCTTGAGGAAAATGGGCCCGAAGTATGAAGAGAACAAGGGGATATCGATCGTTTTCGGCGCGAAGAAAGCTCTCCCCGAAAATATAGCCAGAGGCAAGAACCTTATTTTGATCGGTAACTGCGTCGAGAAGTTCCGGGGCCAGGGAGTGATGGTGCCCGGTTGCCCGCCAATGGGCTCGCCCATCATGTGGGGTATAACGAAGCGGGAGGACCAGGAGGAGGAGCTTATCCCCGTCGAAACCTGGAAAGAGGAAGCGAAGGACCTGTGATCCGTCCATAGAGCAGGATGGGGCAAGTTTCAGGAAATCCCTCCGGTAGGGGCGCGATGTTGAAAGGGAGATTTCTTATTTGAAAGGAGGGCTGATCGAATGAAGCTGGTGAAAAAAGGAGAAGGGAAACGAGACGGGGTGGCGCCGCGTCACTTCAACATGTGGTCCCTGGGCAAGACGCTTCCTGAAATGGCTGCAAAGAGGTTGAATGTCGGCCTTTCCCACTTCCTTCCCGGAGGCGGAGCAGAAATGGCTGCTTCGGCCGCGGAGCGCGTCTACTACGGCATAAGCGGATCGCTTATGGTGCGCGGGAAGGAAGGGGAAGAGTACCTGGTCGAGCCTGGAGATGTCCTCTACATTCCACCAGGCGAGGAGCGCAGTATCGAAACGGCAGGAACCGAGCCGGCTACTGTGCTGGTCGTTATTGTAAAGCTCGACTAAACGACGGGGATGGACGCCATGGAGAGAGAGAGCGGGAAGGTCGCTGTAGTTGGGGCAGGGATCATGGGACACGGCATCGCTCAAAACTTTGCCCAGGGAGGGTTTCGCGTTTCCCTTGTGGACACGAATCAGAAAGCCCTCGACAAAGGCATGAGATTGATGAGGCTAAGCCTGGATACAATGGCACACGGGGGGCTCCTCGAGGGGTCCGTCGAATCGATCCTTGCACGGGTTACCCCTACCACATCCCTGGAAGAAGCTGCCGATGACGCCGACATAGCCGTAGAGGTCGTCTACGAGACGGCAGAGGCGAAGAAAGATGTCTTTGCAAAGCTCGATGCCTTTTGTCCTCCCAGAACGATCCTTGCCAGCAATACCTCCTTCTTGAACATCTTCGACTTTCTGGAAACCTCCCGACCGGACAAGGTCCTCATCACCCATTGGTACGCCCCTCCGCAACTGGTCCCGCTGGTCGACGTCTCAGGAGGGCCGAAGACGGACAAATCGAGCGTCCAGGCGATGGCCGAGGCGCTGCGAAAGATAGGGAAGAGACCCGCCGTGATGAAGAAGTACATCTCCGGCTACGCGGTGAACCGCATTCAGCACGCGATCAACCGGGAAATCAATTTTCTTCTCGACGATGACTACATAGATCCCGATCAACTCGATGAAGCTGTGAGAGCGGGCCTCGCCTTTCGCATGATGGTGGTTGGCGTGGTCGCCCGTTATGATTTTGCCGGAATAACTATGATCACCCGCCACCCCCCAGGGTTTGAGGAGGTGCCCCTCGATTACCAGTACAGGAAGCTCCAGGAGTTGATCGACAAGGGCGACCTTGGCGTGAGAACGGGAAAGGGGTTTTTTGACTACAAAGGGAAAACCGAAGAAGAGATGTATCAGGAAAGAGATATGCGCCTAATGGAGATGGCAAGAACCCTCAAACGGCTGGAGGCGAGAGGACCTATCGAGGGTCCTTGGGCGCAAGAGCCGGCGCCTTGAGGCATGCGTGGAATGAAGCTCTTGAAAAAGGGGCGGCCAATGAACCAAATAGCTAATCAGGGGTGAATTGGCCGGGAACAATAAGCCTCACTTAGGGGGGAGAGAATGGGAGGCGATGAATTGGCTCATCAATCGGCGAAAGAGGTCGCGTCCCGATCGATGAGACAGATCCCGATAAAGGAAGGCTTGTGGACGGTCCCCTTTTCGGCGGAGGAGAAGCCGCGGCTTATCGGTAGTCGTTGCCTCCGGTGCGGGGAAGTCTACTTTCCTAGCAAAGCCTATGGGATATGCGTAAACTGCCAGTCGCGGGACATCGAGAATGCGGCTCTCTCCCGCAACGGCAAGATTTATTCCTTTACAGTAGTGATGCAGAGACCTCCAGAATACTATAAGGGGCCCGTCCCCTACGCTGAAGGCATAGTCGAGCTGCCGGAAGGCGTTAGGCTGCAGACGCTCTTCACCGACTGCAATTTTGACGACCTGAAGGTTGGAATGGATGTAGAATTGGTTATCGAGAAGCTCCACGAGGACGAGGAGGGCAACGAGGTCATCGCCTACAAGTTCAGGCCGGCAACCCGCAGCAAGGGAGGGGCGGACTGATGGCGCATCTGAGGGAAGTTGCAATAGCAGGGGTTGGGCTGACTCATTTCGACGTGTACGACGGGGATAGGGGTCGTCTCTTCAAAGAAGGCTACGAGCTGGGGATGGAGGCCGTCCTCAATGCCCTTCAAGACGCCGGCATGGAATGGGGGGACATTCAAGCCGCGTTCTGCGGATCCGTTTACCAGAACACGGGATCGGGCCATCAGGCTCTAGATCAGATAGGCATGACGGGGATACCTATCATCAATGTCGAGAACGCATGCTCGAGCGGAGCCTCTGCCTTTAGACTGGCCTACCAGTCGGTGGCGACCGGATTATACGATATCGCCCTCGCCTTCGGGTACGAGAAGATGCCGAGGGGCTTCATCAGGAGCACGGCATGGCCCCTATGGCAACGATACATGGGCTTCAACGTCCAACCCGCGGCCTACGCCAAAGAATCGGTGAGGTACGCGGAGGAAACGGGCGCTACGGAGGAGGACTTTGCCAGGGTGACGGTGAAAAACAGGAAGAACGGTTCCTTAAACCCGAACGCGCGCTTCCAGAAGGAAGTGACCCTCGAAGAAGTCCTCTCGTCCAGGATGATCGCAAAACCGATGCGTTTGCTGCACTGTTGTCCTCTCGCTGACGGGGGGGCGGCAGCCATTCTCTGCAGCAAGGGAAAGCGCAAATCGAAAGGCAAGAAGGTCACTGTAGCGGCCTCAGTCCTTTGCAGCGGCGTTTACGGCTCTCTTACGGGCGGGAGCGGCACCGCCATCAGCAGCGTGCGAATTCATAACGACCTGGTAGAGCTTTCGGCGAATGAGGCCTGGGAGAAGTCAGGCTGCGGCCCCGAGGATATGGATGTCGTGGAGGCGTACGACACGATGGCGCCGGGAGAGCTGTGGGATCTCGAGAAGCTGGGTCTGTGCAAGAAAGGAGAGGCGCCCGGATTGCTCAAGACGGGGGCCCTGAACATAGACGGCAGAATTCCCGTAAATACGGACGGAGGGCTTATGTCGCGAGGTCACCCCCTTGGTGCCACAGCTCTCGCTCAAATAATCGAGATATACAAGCAGCTGCGAGGAGAGGCAGGAGCCAGGCAGGTTCCTGGAGGGCCGAAGGTCGGCCTGGCTCACAGCATGGGCGCCGGTCCCAACAGTGCAGTTACGATCCTGAAAAGGTGATGGGTTCTCCGGCGCCTGAATTGCCGCGATGGAAAAGGCAACGATCCGGTTCATGCTGGCGTTGCCATTTTTGGAAAGGGAGGAGCTGATGATGAAGAAGATGCGCAGAACGATTCACATGGTTTTGGCCCTCTGTTTCGTGGTCGGCTTGTTTTTCGTCCTGACTGTTCCACACGCCGGCTTCGCGGCGGAACCGAAAGAGATTGTGGTGGGCACCCCGGAGAGCATCACAGGCGCCGGGGCGCCTTTCGGCATCTATCAGGGGTGGGCTTACTCCACCCTCGTGAACGACATCAACAAAAAGGGCGGCATGTACATGTCGAAGTATAAGAAGAAACTGCCTGTCCGCCTCGTTGTGTACGATGAAGAGTCAGTGCCCGACAAGGCGGTCCAGGCGGTGGAACGTCTCATCCTGAAGGACAAGGTGCACGCCCTTTTCAGCACAGGGAACCCCTCGCTGGTGCTCCCTTCCGCAAGGATTGCTGAACGGGAAGGTATCCCCATGAGCGCCGCATCGTGCCCGATTCACCTCTTCCTGAACGCTGCGCCCAAAGGCGGCTGGAAATGGGCCTGGGACATTTTCTTTGATGAAATGGACATGACAAGGCAGCAGTATCTCACGATGGACACTGTGCCATCTAACAAGAAGGTTGCCCTCCTCACCGACAACTCCGGCTCAGCCGTCGGCCTGGGAGACCTCTGGAAGAAGAACGCGGCAGAGATGGGTTACACGATAGTAGTGGACGGGACTTTCCCCATAGGCACGAGTGATTTCGGAGACATGATCCGGCGGGCCAAGGAAGCTGGCGCGGACATCGTCATTTCCGATTTGCTGCCTCCAGATAGCATAGCTCTGTGGAAGCAGATGCGGACCCTCGGCTATAAGCCGAAAGCGGCTTTCTTCGAAAAAGGCGGCGAGCCTGTAGAATGGTGGCAAGCTAACGGGCAGGCTGCCCAGGGCACGATGGTCGTCGGGTACTGGAGCCCCAGGCTGCCGTATCCGGG
>CAYZAF010000091.1:0-7172 GCA_964476435.1 uncultured Syntrophaceae bacterium | reverse complement strand
CCGCGAGCGATCCGGCGTGGCCTCGGGGGAGCGGCACGAGTTGTGCAGGGGGCTCCATGCCGAGCAGAACGCAATCATCCAGGCTGCTTACCACGGCGTGCCCATCAGGGGCAGCCTCCTCTATTCCACGCACCTGCCCTGTTCGATCTGCGTAAAGATGATAATAAACGCGGGGATCGTCCGTGTTTTTTACCTGGAAGGATATCCCGACGATCTGGCAACCCAATTGATCGCAGAATCGGGTATAATAATAGAGCAGGTTTCGCTCACGTAACGCGTTTCCGCCCATTGAGCAGCGGGTCTCTCTGGGGCGGTTTGTTTCGCTAAAACAGCCCGTGCTTCCGCATGCGCGCATCCTTCGCCAAGAGGAGCGAAAAAAGACGTGAAGTGCCCTTACTGCGGATTCGCAGAGAGCAAGGTAATCGACTCGAGAATGAGCAAGGAGATGGACGCCATCCGCAGGCGGCGGGAGTGCCTCAAGTGCGCCAAAAGGTTTTCCACTGCTGAGGTGCTCGAGGAGGGGCTTCCCCTCGTGGTAAAGAAAGATGGGCGAAGGGAGGTCTTCGACAGGGGAAAGATCCTCAATGGGCTGAAGAAAGCGTGCGAGAAGAGGCCCATAGGCATCACGGACCTCGAAAAGGTCGTTTCGAGGATGGAGCATGCGATAACGGAGCGGAGCGAGAAAGAGATCACGAGTGCGGACATAGGGCAGATGGTCATGGACGAGCTGCGCAAGCTCGATGAAGTGGCGTACGTGAGGTTCGCGTCCGTGTACCGGCAATTCAAGGACATAGCGGAGTTCATGGAGGAGCTGAAGGGCCTCCTCTTGAGAAAAGGGGAGACATGAAAGAAGAAGCGTACATGGCAATGGCTCTGACGCTGGCGCGAAAGGGCCTCGGCACCACGTCCCCGAATCCCATGGTGGGGGCGTTGGTGGTGAGAGGCCAGCGGATCGTGGGCAAGGGATACCACAGGAAGCCCGGCGAAGCCCATGCAGAGGTCATCGCCCTTGCCGAGGCGGGTGAACAGGCGCGAGGGGCGACGCTCGTCGTGAATCTGGAGCCGTGCTGCCACACGGAGAAGAGGACGCCCCCCTGCGTGGATGCAGTCATCAAGGCCGGCATCAAAAAGGTGATCGTGGCCATGTTCGACCCCCACCCTCTGGTGAGTGGGAAGGGCGTAGAGGCCTTGAGGAAGGCGGGCATAGACGTGAAAGTTGGCCTCCTTTCGGAGGAGGCGCGCAGGCTCAACGAGGTGTTCGTCACCTTCCATGAAAGAAGGCGCCCCTTCTTTCTCATGAAGGCCGCCCTCAGCCTCGACGGGAAGATAGCCACGAAGATGGGGGAGTCACGGTGGATATCGAACGAGGAGTCGAGGGCCTATGCGAGCCGCCTGCGGTCGATCTCTGACGGCGTCGCGGTGGGGATCAATACGGTGATTCTCGATAATCCCCTTCTTTTGCCGAAGGCGGCAAAGCCCAGGAGATACCCCGTGAGGATCGTGCTCGACTCGAAGCTTCGTATCCCGCTCGGTTGCGAACTCGTGAAGACGGCCGCCGCGTACAAGACGATCGTATTTACCCTTCCCGATGCAAGGGCGGACAAGGGAGACCGCCTCAAGGCCCTCGGGGTGGAGGTGATCCGTATAGGCGCCGGCGAGAATGGAAGGGTAGCGCTGCCGGAGCTGTGCGAAGAGCTTCGTAAAAGGGAGATCACGAGCGTGCTCGTTGAAGGCGGCGGAGAGGTCAACAGCAGCTTCCTGAAAGAGGGCCTCTTCGACAAGGTGGTACTTTTCTATGGGCCCATATTCGTAGGGGGAGTGAGGGCTGCGGGCCTCGTCTCCGGCAGGGGCGTGGACTTCTTGAAGGATTCCTACAGGGTGGACGTAGTTTCCGTCAAGAGGCTGAAGGACGACATCTGCGTGGAAGGCTATGTTCACAGAAATCATTGAGGACGTCGGCACCATAGCCGCTATCAGGAAGTTGGGTGGGCGCTGGGAATTCACCATCAATACGGGCCTCGATCCTGACAGCATAGGGGTCGGCGACAGCATCAGTGTGGACGGGGTCTGCCTCACCGTCGTCGCCAGAGGAGGCAGCGCCTTCGGGGCGGACGCCTCCTTCGAAACTCTTGGCGTGACCACGCTGAAGGACAAGTCGCCGGCGGACCTGGTGAACCTCGAGCGGGCCATGAAGGCCGATTCGAGGTTCGGGGGCCACCTGGTCCTGGGCCATGTGGACGGTATCGGTCGCGTTGCGGGCGTCTCCCGGGCGGGGGATTCCATACGCCTTGAAATCGAGGTTTCCCCGGAGATTTCAAGGTATGTCGTGAGGAAAGGATCGATCGCGGTCGATGGGGTAAGCTTGACAGTCAACGAGGAGCGTGACAAGAGATTCGTACTCAACATTATCCCCTATTCTCAGCTCAAGACAACGATCGGATCCAAGGCCGTCGGGGATCAGGTGAACATCGAGGTGGACATCATCGGCCGCTACGTGGAGAAACTCGTGAACGGGGGGGAGAAACCGGGCATGGACCTCGATTTCCTCTACGAGTACGGGTATATTAAGGGAAGGTAGCCATGGCAATAGCACGTATTGAAGAAGTGATCGACGACGTCAGGAACGGAAAGATGGTGATCATGGTCGACGACGAGGACCGTGAGAACGAGGGCGATGTGGTGATCGCCGCGGAAAAGACGACCCCCGAGGCCATCAACTTCATGGCCAGGTACGCCTGCGGCCTCATCTGCCTTTCCCTCACCGAGGAGCGCGTCAGGGCCCTCAGGCTGCCCCTCATGGTCAGAGACAACACGTCTCACTACCACACTGCCTTCACCGTTTCCATCGAGGCAGCCGAAGGCGTAACGACCGGAATCTCGGCTTACGACAGGGCCAGGACCGTGCTGACCGCTATAGACGACGACGCGGGGCCAGAAGACCTCGTGCGTCCGGGCCACATATTCCCCCTCATGGCCCGGGACGGCGGGGTGCTCGTGAGGGTCGGCCATACGGAGGCTTCTGTGGACCTGGCCCGGCTGGCAGGGCTCAAACCGGCCGGGGTCATCTGCGAGGTGATGAACGAAGACGGCACCATGGCCAGGCTTCCCGATCTGGAAGCCTTCGCTTCCCGACACGGACTGCGGATCGGCACCATAGCGGACCTTATCAAGTACAAGATGAGGAACCAGACGCTGGTGAGGAAGGTCACGGAGGCGAAGCTTCCCACCAAGTACGGCGGCGAGTTCAAGCTCATCGCCTACGACAACGACTTGGACGACAAAGAGCATCTGGCCTTTGTGAAGGGCGATATCGGCCCCGACGACGCGGTACTCGTGCGGGTCCACTCGGAATGTCTCACAGGCGATGTCTTCGGGTCCATGAGATGCGACTGCGGGGATCAACTCCGCACGGCCATGGCCATGATCGAACAGGAAGGCAAGGGCGTGCTCCTCTACATGCGACAGGAGGGCAGAGGCATCGGGCTCGTGAACAAGATCAAAGCTTACCGGCTGCAGGATGAAGGGAAGGATACGGTCGAGGCGAACGAGGCCCTCGGCTTTTCCCCCGACCTTCGCGACTATGGGATCGGCGCTCAGATCCTGCACGATTTGGGGGTGCACAAGATGCGGCTCATCACGAACAACCCGAGAAAGATCAAGGGCCTGGAGGGATACGGTCTTTCGGTCGTCGAGCGGGTGCCCCTGGAAATGTGCCCGACCGAGGACAATATCCACTATCTCAGGACAAAGCGGGAGAAGCTGGGCCATATTCTCGAAAACATATGAGGTGGACGGCATGGTACATGAAGGAAAGCTCGACGCATCGGGGTTTAGATTCGCCATAGTGGTAAGCAGGTTCAACAGCTTTGTGACCGACAGGCTCCTCGAGGGGGCTCTCGACGCCTTGAGGCGGCACGGCGTAGACGACGCCCGTATCGAGATATTTCGGGTGCCGGGCGCCTTCGAGATACCGCTGGCGGCAAAGCTGCTCTCGCGGAGGAAAGACGTGGATGGCGTCATATGCCTCGGCGCGGTGATCAAGGGAGGCACCCCGCACTTCCACTACGTCGCCTCAGAGGTGACCAAAGGCATAGCAGCGTCTTCTTTGGAAAACGAAAAACCCATCGCTTTCGGCATCCTCACCACGGAGAGCGTGGAGCAGGCGGTCGAGCGGGCAGGCACCAAGGGCGGGAACAAGGGTTACGACGCCGCCATTTCGGTGATAGAGATGGTCAACCTGCTGAAGGATAAGGCCTTGTGCGGAGAAGGAAAGCAAGAGAGCTAGCATTGAAGATGCTCTACCAGATGGAACTCAACCGGGACGCCGCGGACGCTGCCCTCGAGAGATACGTGAAGGTATTTCCCTATGAGGAAGATATTGTCGCATATACGAGGTTCCTCCTGGGGGGCGTGACGAGGGAGCAGAAGCAGCTGGACCGCTGCATCGCCGGGGCTTCAGAGCACTGGAAGATCTCCAGGATCACCTATGTTGACAGGAACATCCTGAGAATGGCCATTTTCGAGATGCTTTACTCCCCTGAGGTGCCGCCTAAGGTCGCCATCGATGAGGCAATCGAGCTGGCGAAGAAATTCGGCTCGGAGGACTCGAAAGATTTCGTCAACGGCATCCTCGACAGGGTGCTCAAGGACCACGACGACAGGGGAGAAAAGGACGGTGCATGAGGGCTGAAGGGGGCTGCCCCTTCCGAAGGCTCTCAAGAATTCGCGGACGTGACATGCCCGTTCATATGCTCATCGATGGGTACAACGTGGGCAAGAGGGGTGCTTTGGCACCGCTCTTCGACTCCTCCGACATTGAGACGGGCCGCCGTTCTCTCCTTGAGAGGCTCTCTGAATACAGGAAAAACAAGGGCGTCCGCGTGACGGTAGTCTTCGACGCTGCCTCGGGCCTCTCTCTATCCCGCCAAAAAGAGCCCTACAAGGGGATCGAGGTCATCTACTCAAAGCAGGGAGAGACTGCAGACGAGGTGATCATCGCAGCCATCCGGCGAAAGCCGGCCGGGCTCATGGTGGTAACGTCCGACCGGGCCATCATCGAAGAGGCGAAGAGCCACGGGGTCCCCTTCATCACGCCAGACCGGTTGGAGGCGGCGATGGACTCCTCCGGCGAAGAGGAGGAGGCAGCCAGAGGCGAAAAGAAGGGCAACCCTCGCAAGGCGCCCAAGGGTGTGAGAAAGGCGCGCCGCATGATCAAGAAGGTCTAGGGCGCCCTGGAGGGGATGGACTTCCAGGAAAAGAGAGCGATTGGAGAGAGCCGATTGAGGGGCTTTTGAGGGAAAAGGTTATGGGCAACGAGCGACTCACAAAGTACGTGCGCGGGGGCGGCTGAGCGTCCAAAATAGGTCCGGAGGACCTATCCAACATACTCTGCGGCATTGACATACCCGTGGACGAGAACGTGCTCGTAGGCATGGAGGGGTTCGAGGATGCGGGCGTCTACCGGATCAGCGAGGATTTGGCCCTAGTCCAGACCCTCGATTTCTTCACGCCCGTTGTGGACGACCCGTACTCATTCGGCCAGATCGCTGCCGCGAACGCCTTCAGCGACATCTACGCTATGGGCGCAGTGCCAAAAACAGCCCTGAACATCGTCTGCTTCTCTCCGAAGCAGAACGGTCCCGCAATACTCAAGGAGATCATAAAGGGCGGAGCCGACAAAATCAGGGAGGCAGGGGCGAGCCTCCTGGGCGGCCACAGCGTCGATGATCAGGAGATCAAGTACGGACTTTCCGTTACCGGCCTCGTTCACCCGGACAAAATCCTCAGAAACGTCGGGGCCCGGCCGGGCGATCTGCTTGTCCTCACCAAACCTCTGGGGACCGGCATTATCAATACGGGCATGAAAGGGGAGATGGTGAAAGAGGAGGCAACAAGGGAAATCGTGGGGGTGATGGCGGCCCTCAACGATCGCGCGGCTCTTGCCATGCGGTCCGTGCGGACCCACGCGGCAACCGATGTCACTGGCTTTGGCCTCGCGGGCCACCTCTCAGAGATGCTCGGGGATATGGTCGGGGTGCGCCTCTTCCCCGAGAAGATCCCCTACTTCAAGGAAGCGGTGGGGTTGTCGCAGTCAGGCTTTGTCCCCGGAGGCCTCTATAGAAACAGGGATTTCTATGGGACTCGTGTGACCGGGACGACAACTGCCTTCCTCACGGACATCATCTACGACCCGCAAACCTCGGGGGGCCTCCTCATTGCGATCGACGCCGCTGACATGCGCCGCTTCGGGGAGGCAGCGCAAGCAAACGGGGCCTCCTTCTGGGTGATCGGCGAATTTGTCGCGGAGCCGAAGGGGAAGATTCTTCTGTGATGCCCGAAGAGGCTGCGAAATACGCCTTGTTGAGGCTCCTTCGCGCGCCTTATTCTCTTTTTTTCTCTTCTATCTTAGCAAGGGTGTCCTTGAACGCCTCCGATTCCGGCGAGAGTTCCACGGCCTTTCGCGCCAGGGCTTCGGCCTCCTCCAAGTTTGAGCCGATAGTGTAGTACAGCCATGCAAGGTTGTTGCGGGCCTCGGCAGAATCGGTCTTGGCTATGGCCTTCCTGTATGCCCTTTCCGCATCGGGAAAACGCTTCTCCTCGAAGTAGACATTGCCCATGTAGAGGTAGGCGAGGGGCATTGCCTTGGCCGCTGTCCCATACTCCTTCAGGGCCGCCTCCAGCTCCCCCCTTTGCTCGTAGCTCACGCCGAGGTCGATATGCTCTTCCGGCGTCAACGGATCCCTGAGCACTGCGATCCTCGGAAGGGAGCACGAAAAGAAAAGGAGGGCAAAGACTATGAGGGCAAGGACCCTGCGCGGGACCCTCCCGTCGAGGATTGCGGGCAGAGGGCCTTTCATGCTGACCCAAAAAGCCGTGCGCCGGAAGACTCGGGAGGCGTCACCACAAGGGTCCAGTATCGGGTTTTCTTCCATATCCTCGCCAGCTCTCCTTCCGATATCACCTGATGCTCCTTACGCCCGGAGTCGACGACGACCCCGTCCTTTGTGTAGCCCGTTACCACCATGAAATGGTTTGCCTCGTACACGGAGAAGCCATAGTCGACGAGAATGATCAAGGGCACCATTTCATCGACCTTCTGTCTCAGAGACAGAAGGTCGATGAAATGGTGCCCTTGATCATTCTCGTCGACTATGGCTTCTCCGTGTACGAGG
>CAYZAF010000090.1:0-2252 GCA_964476435.1 uncultured Syntrophaceae bacterium | reverse complement strand
TATCATGTTGCCGAGAGCGGTCATGGGCGTGGGCATGGGCTGCCTCTTCGTTCCCCTCACCGCTCTCACCTTGAGGCAGCTCCCGAACGAGGAAATGGGCAACGCCACTGCCGTTTATAATCTGCTCAGGAATATTGGCGGGAGCGTGGGCATCGCGTTCGTGACGACCATGCTCGCCCGGGGGGCCCAGGTCCACCAGGTCTATCTGGCGAGCCACGTCACTGCCTTCGACCGTACCTTCCAGTGGTACCAGTACGGCAGCCTGCAGAGGTCGCTCGCGGGAGCGCCCAGCCTCCTCTACGGCGGGCTCCTCCGCGAAGCGAACATGCTCTCCTTCAACGACACGTTCCTGATCCTGAGTGGCACCATGATCATCCTGCTGCCCCTTGTGGCCTTCATGAAACGCCTCAGGTTCGACCGCCAAACCCCGATGATGGGAGAGTAGAGCCGGCCTTTCGCCGCCACCTCTGCCTCGGCAGGCGCATGAAGATCGCGCTCCATGGCTCATCCTCCACGGCAACGACAGCCTCGCGCCTGTGGAACAGCTCAAAGCCGTTGGCCTCATAGCAGCGTATGGCGGGTGAGTTGAAATCGAAGACCGAGAGGAAGATCTCCGCAAGATCCAGGTCCTCGAAGCCGCGCCTGATCGCCTCTCCCACTAGCTCGCGACCGAGGCCGCGGCCCCGCAATTCCTCCGGCCCGATCAGCACGCGGCTGAGGGCGCCGCGCTTCCTCTTGTAGTCGATCTGGTCTATCTCGATGTGGCCGACCACCCTGCCCTGTGTGCCATCGAGGGCTTTCCAGGCGACCCGTGCGGGTTTCTCCCCTTCCGTGCCCGCGAGGTAGCCCTCGAGCTGGCGCGAATCCAGGGGGAACCGGAAGATAGGGCCGGCCCACTGCATGAGGAGGCGGACGTCCGTTGCCCATTGGATGACGCGGTCGAAATCGGACCGCCCGAAAGGATGAAGGCGTATCATGCGGCCAAGAAGCCCCCTTCAACTCTCCCATTATTCTACGGATGATTTGGAGGAAAGCAAGAACTATCCACGGAAGCGGCCGGAACGTTTATCGCGGGCTGGCACCCACAGAGCCTTGCGATAGGGCTAGTCCGTCTCTCATCTCCCTTTGACATTCCATCGGTTGTCATCTATCTTAAGTGTGGTAGGGAGGGGGAACCCATGGAAGGGCAGAAGAGCAAAGAAGAACTCTACGAAGAGGCCCGCACGCTGCACAGGTCGCTCGACAAGAAGCTCCGCACGCTCCAGGAAAAGCCTTATCTCACCGAAGACGAGGAGCTGGAGGTGAAGCTTCTCAAAAAGAAGAAGCTCCATTACAAGGACATCATGGAGAACCTCAGAGAGGAGATCAAGCCGGAAGAATAGGCCTTCTTCGACCGCTAAAAGCCCCTAGACGAAGCCTTTTTTCACCTCGGAGAGCAGGGAAAAGTGCTTCCTCTCTTCCGCGATGATGGCATCGACCACCCCATGCTGCCTCTCGGGCACGAATGCCCTCGTCTCCTGGTAGTAGAGAATGGAATCCATCTCCCTCTGAATGGCGAAGTCGAGGGCCTCAGCCACGCTCTTTAAGCCCGATCCTATGGACCTTTTCAAGTCTTTCGTGAAGACTACCTTTCCGTCGATGTAGTCCTTGAGGTATGCCATATACTCGCCGTCGTACGTCTCTGATGGCGCATAATCCCCGAGGGTCTGCGATATGCCCTGAAAGATCCGCTTGTGACCCTTCTCTTCATCGGCGAGCCGGCTAAAGAGCTTTCTTATTCCCTCATCCTCGGCACTCCGTGCTGCTTCACGATAGAACAGCTCGCCGTCCTCCTCGATACGGATGGCGAACCGCACGACGTCATGGGCGTTGAGGATGCTCATGCTCCCTTCCCCGACCTCCTTGTATGCACATTTTGCTAAACACCTAAAGAGTATAAGACGAGCCAACCCTCCCGACAGGGGCTCCTCGTAGTCCTTCCTCTAAACCCCCTTGCAGAATTCATTCCCCTTTGACCCCCAAAATCCCCCGGAGCGCCCCAATGCCCCCCTCAGACTGCGCGTCACCGCTTACCTCCTCTTCGCAGGCCCAGCCGATAGAAGTGGCTATCATCCCTCACCTTCCTTGATATTTTCCACTTCCACACCCAAGGCGAAAAACCCGGTTCCCCGCACTCAAAGGACTCCCGTGTTGTGTGGTGTAAAAGATAAGATAAAGTGAGCGAAATCCCACGCTGGTATGTCGCTTTGCCG
>CAYZAF010000089.1:0-1550 GCA_964476435.1 uncultured Syntrophaceae bacterium | reverse complement strand
CCGACCTCAAATGGAAGAACCTTCCAGGGATGATATGATCGGTCGAGATATTGTCGCCGAATTTCCAGGCCCTGCCCGAAATCAGCATTACATGACCTCCCTCGGATCAACGAGGCGGCCGTACAGGGCGGTCGCCGCCGCTGTTGCGGGCGACGCCAGGATGATCCGGGCCTCGGGGTTCCCCATTCTCCCGAGGAAATTCCGGTTTGCTGTCGAGACCGTCACCTCGCCGTTTCCAGGAACCCCAGAATGGACGCCGATGCAGGGTCCGCACCCCGGAGAGAGGATGGTGGCGCCCGCCTCGAGGAGCGTCTCAAGGACCCCCTCTCTGAGGGCAGCCCCATAGGTCGATCTTGATGCCGGCCCCACAAGAAGCCTCACGTCCTTGCTCTTCTTCTTGCCTTTCAAGATGTTGGCTGCCACGCGGAGGTCGCCCATCCGCCCGTTCGTGCACGTGCCGATGAACACCTGTTGTACCGGGAGACCCCTTATAGACGGGTCGTCCACTGGCCGCACGTTGTCCACGAGATGGGGCATGCTCACCATGGGGGTCAGGCCGGCCAGATCAATGGCAAAGCTCTTCTCGTAAAGGGCGTCTCCATCAGCGGCAAGCTCCCTGTAATGCTTCTCCCTGCCCGTCTCTCTCAGATACTCCAGGGTGCGCCGATCCGACGGGAACAGGCCGACTTTTGCGCCTGCCTCGACCGCCATGTTCGACACGGTCAGCCGCTCCTCTGCGGGCAGGCGATCGAGGGCGTCACCCGTAAACTCCATGGACTTATACGTTGCACCGTCAGATCCGATATCGCCAATGATCCTGATGATCAGGTCCTTGGCGAAAACACCCCCGGGAAGGGCCCCACTCAACTGGAACTCGAAGCTCTCGGGAACCCTGAGCCACGTAGCGCCGAGGCCCATGGCCACGGCGATGTCCGTGGAGCCCATGCCGGTCGAAAAAGCCGCCAGGGCCCCGCCGGTGCACGTGTGGGAATCGGAGCCCACGAGCACCTCGCCAGGCAGGAGCATAGATTCGGCCATCACCTGATGGCAGATGCCGTCGCCCACATCGTATATCCTCGTCCCATGCTCCCGGCAGAAGTCGCGGATGAGCATGTGATCGTTCGAAAGCTCCGCTCTAGGGCTCGGCGAGCCGTGGTCTATGAAGAAAGAGACCTTGTCGCAGTCAAAGACCCTGTCAAAGCCCATCTCCCTGAATTTCCTTATCGCGAGCGGCGCTGTCCCATCCTGGAGCAGCACCCTGTCAACCCGCACGATCTCGGAATCACCCTGCTCAACCCTATGGTCCGTGCGGAGGCTCAATATCTTTTCAGCGAGGGTCTGACCCATAGTCGTGCGCCTATTCTTCCGCCCTGCTTAAGTCTTCAAACCGGATGGCATCCCAGGGGCTAGCGTCGCCCCCTCCGGCGGCACAAGCCCCCGGAGCCTCCCCCTCAACAAAAGGAAGATACGGAGACCTCACCCTCATTCTTCGGCCCTGCTCAGGTCTTCAAACCGGATGTCGAGGCCGAGAACGGCAACGATATCGCCCA
>CAYZAF010000088.1:0-2126 GCA_964476435.1 uncultured Syntrophaceae bacterium | reverse complement strand
CTCGCCCGGTGCGTGCCTTTTTCGTCGTGGCTGAAGGTGATGTAGAACATCGGCGCGACACCGGTGAGCTCTGCCCCAACGTCATACCTTTCCACAATATCCCTGATTCTCTTGAGAAAACGATTGCCCTTCTCCCATATCTTTTCTATCACGCTCTCCCGTTCGAGGACCTCGATAGTCTTTAGGGCCGCGACGTATCCGTCGCTGTTCGGGAAAAAGGTGGACGATATGAAGAGTTTTGACGCCGCCGCCATCATCACCTCATCACGACCCGAGACAGCGCTTATCGCGTATCCGTTGGCCATGCCTTTTCCGAGGACAGAGAGGTCGGGGAAGACCCCGTAGAGTTTCTGCGCCCCCCCCATGCTCAGCCTGAAATTCGTTCGGACCTCGTCAAAGATAAGGACAGCCCCGTATCTGGTGGCGATCTCCCTGACCCCTTCAAGGAACCCTGGTGCGGGCTCCTCCATCTTCTGGTGGTTGGGATGGCCGAAAGGCGTCATGATGATGGCTGCGGTCCGGTCGCCGTGCTTTGCCATCAACTCTTCGAGGCCGGAGAGGTCGTTGTACCGGAACTCGTGGACATCCTCGTAGAGTTTCTCGGGAATACCCCCTTTCATCTCAACGGCCCAGTCATGCCAGCCGTGATAGCCGCAGCGCATCACCTTGAGCCTACCCGTGTAGGCTCTCGCAATGCGGATGCTCGCCGTCGTACCGTCAGAGCCAGTCTTCAGAAAGATGCTCCGCTCCGCAGACGGCACGTGTTCCTTCAGCTTCTTCGCGAGTTGATTCTGATAGGGTTGGGTGAGGGTGAAACAGAACCCCTTATCCCTTATCTGCCTGATCACCGCCTCATCGACCTCTTCCTCCCTGTAGCCGAGGATGATCGGCCCGTAGCCGCAGAGGAAGTCGATATATTCATTCCCATCGACGTCGATCAATCTGCACCCTTTGCCGGAATCGAGGAAGATCGGGTATTCCCCCTCGATGAAATCACTCGGTTTTCTCGCACCCAGGACCCCCCCGGGAACGAGCTTCTTTGCCTCGTCAAAGAGCTCCAGACTCTTTGTTATGTTTAGTTTATCAACGTTTTTCACCGCAAGGTGCCTCCGCTAAAGCTCAACCATTGACGCTATCGTCTCGGTTTGGTGTATTTTAGCTCCTCTTTGGAGCAGCGCTTTGAGAAATTTCTCCGGATCGATGCACCCCTCCGGCGCCACTACCCCCTTTGCCCCTACCTCGCCGGCATAAAACATCAGGGCCGCGATGGAGGCTGGAAGTCCTGTTCCCGGTGCCATTCTGCCCACGATATCGGCCGTGTGCGTCACCCGCTTTCCCCCTCTTTCCCCCTTGACGATCACCTTGAGACCGGAGGCGACAGGTCCCCTGTCCCTACTATTGGGGATCGTCCCCCATAGCCTTAAGGTAAGGTCGTAGGGGGCGACAAGGGCCCCTTTGATCTCCACGGGCTCGTGGCTCAAGAATCCCGATTCTCTCTGCTCCTTGATGAGCTGGTCCACCCACGGGGGTATGAGCGCTCCTTTGACGACTACCTTCTTCACGCCCTTTATGTAGCGTGGTATCGTAAGGGGTTGGGGATGGCCCACGTAGCGCACCTGGCAGGTGCCCAAGGGTTCGAGGAATTGAGCCGTCTCCTCGCCGGTGCCGCCTTCCACATATTCCAACTTGCCATCCAGATACTGGGGCAGCGTGCCAATAATCATGTGAAGGCTGTGGTCCCAGGCTGCGCCTTCCCCGAGGTCAGCGATACTTACCACCCAAAACAGGGCGACCTCGTCGACGCGGTCCAAACGGTCCGCATACCATTTGACGATCACATTGTTCGTCCCGGGGTCCGACCCCATGCCAGTGAGAACGGTTATCCCCGCCTTTTTCGCAGCGCTGTCTATGTCAGAGGCGAAAAGCACCTTCACCGCCTCGTAGTCATCGCAAATGTCTATATAGTTGACCTTTGCTTCAACGGCTGCCCTGGCTACGGCAACAGCTGTCTTGTAGAAAGGCCCGGCACAGTTGATGACAATGTCGGCGCCACCCATTGCTTTGATGAGGCCCCCGTGATCGTTCACCTCGACCCTCGTGAGCGACGCCTTGGCGCTGGCGCGCAG
>CAYZAF010000087.1:0-2116 GCA_964476435.1 uncultured Syntrophaceae bacterium | reverse complement strand
GACCCCAAGCGGGGGAGCGGGCTCGGCCTCGCCATCGTAAAGCACGTTATCGACGTTCACGGCGGCAGGGTCTGGGTAGAAAGCAAGCCGGAGCGGGGAAGCCGGTTTGTTTTTGTATTGCCCCGATGACCTCTTCGATCCACCGAACCATGCCGCTCGAAAAAGAGGCGTCCGGGGAAAGGCTGGTTGGACCGGCTGGCAGGTATTATGGAGAGGATTTTGCAATAGATGAAAAGATAAGGTCCTAGCGTGGAAGGTTTGAAAGCCTTGCGACGCTCTCGAGGTCCGTGCCAGAGATAACAAACACGAAAAGGCTTCTTACGACAGGAGGATCGATATGGCTTCGGGAAAAATCCTGATAGTCGATGATGATCGGAATCTTCTCGAGGTACTGAAGGTACGCGTCGAGTCCGCGGGCTATGACGTCACCGCTGCCGCGAGAGAGCAAGAGGCGCTCGAGGCAGCGCGTTCCGAAGCCTTCGATCTTTCGATCGTCGACTTGCAGCTCGAGCGCCTCAACGGAATCGCGCTGATGAAAGAGCTGAGGCTTCTCCTCCCCGACATGCCGGTTATCATCCTCACCGCTTTCGGCACCATCGAGAGCGCTGTCCAGGCTATGAGGCAGGGGGCATACGGCTATCTCACGAAACCTTTCAATAGCCGCGACCTCTTCTCCCACATAGAGAAGGCCCTTGAAAACAGCCGTCTGACGCTGGAGATCAACCGGCTGAAAGGGCTGCTCCAGGAGGGATACGATTCGCCAGACATGGTGGTGAAGAGCGAGAAGATGCAACAGGTGCTCAACATCGTTTCCCGCATAGCGGGGAGCGACTCCACTGTCTACATCCACGGTGAAAGCGGCACAGGCAAGGAGCTGATCGCACGAGCAATCCATCTTGCGAGCGATCGGAAAGACAAGCCGTTTGTCGCCTTGAACTGCGCAGCCCTCCCTGAATCTCTCCTCGAGAGCCGGCTCTTCGGCCATGAAAAAGGGGCGTTTACCGGCGCAGTCCAGAGCACCAAGGGCCTCTTTGTACAGGCCCATGAAGGCACCATATTCCTCGATGAGATCGGAGACATGCCGCTCGCGATCCAAGCTAAGCTTCTCCGCGTACTGCAGGAGCGATGTTTTTACCCCATTGGAAGCGAGAAACTCGTCGAGGTAGACGTGAGGGTTATTGTTGCCACGAACAAAGACCTGGAGGAGGAGGTAAAGAAGGGGCTCTTCCGCAGCGACCTTTTTTACCGGATCCACGTGATCCCGATCTACCTCCCGCCGCTCAGGGATAGAAAGGAGGACATCCCTCCCCTAGTGGAACATTTCCTCAAAAGGCTCAACCAGCAGATGAAGAAGGAGATCAAAGGGGTGACCCCCGAGGCCATGAGGAAACTGATGCTCCACGACTGGGGAGGAAACGTGCGAGAGCTGGAGAATACCCTTGAATACGCCGCTGCCATGACGAGAGACGATGTGCTCACCGAAGAGTTTATTCTCCCGTCCCGACATTCGACGAACGAAGAACCGTTCAGGCCCCTCAAGGAGGCCAGGGACGCCTTCGAGCGGGGCTATCTCATCAAGCTCCTCCAGGTCTGCAAGGGGAACGTCAGCGAAGCTGCGGACCTCGCGGGGAAATACCGGACAGACTTTTACAGCCTTCTGAAGAAGCATAGCCTGAACCCGGGAGATTTCAGATAGGTTGCGTATGTCCCTCGAGGTCTGGCCGAAGACTGCAGACTGGCCTATGTACCGTTTCAGCGATAAGGCTCCCAGCCGCAAAGGCTGGGAGCCTTCCTATCGGGAAAAGCACCCAGGCCCTTCCTGCTACCATGGCCGCTAGGCCGTGTTGGCAAAACCCTTCAGCCCGTCCGGGAAAGGACAACACCGTTTGACCTCGGGCGACCCCGTCTCACGGATACCCTTTGCTGATCACGATATGCGAGGATATGGGCGCTTTTGGCACCCGTGACCCCCAGATTCCTCGCCCTTTTTTCAAGGCTTTGCCATGCTTGCTCAAGCATCAGCCGCCCCAAAACTGCACACTTACGCTCACTTGTCACAAGCCTCCCGAATCTCTATAAAGAAGCGGTTCCATTGAAAATCTAAGAAAATTTTCTC
>CAYZAF010000086.1:0-2280 GCA_964476435.1 uncultured Syntrophaceae bacterium | reverse complement strand
AAAAGACAGTGGCACCTTTACCCCGTCCGCGGAAGGAATAGCCTTCGAAAGCGGACTGGGGTGTTATCTTCAAGCCAGTGCTGTCTTTCAGGCGGACAAGTCCTTCACTCATGCGACGGTGGTCGCTTGACACAACACTAGGCGTCCTTAGGCTCCCACGCCCGTTTAGGCCACTCTCGCACGCCGCAGGAATCATGCACACCTTAAAAGAGCAACGCCGCCGTTCTTCTGCCAAAGGAAAAGCCCATTGTCAGGAAGCGATCATCATGGTACCATGCTTTTTGCACGCCCTATTGTGGCGCCGAAGGGAGACGCATGCAACTCACCGAGTCCCTCGAAAGGGCTATCAGGCTTTTCCCGGAGAAGCCCGCTATTGTCTGCAGAGGTCGCCGATGGACCTACAGGCACTTCTACGGCCGTGTCTGCCGCCTCGCCACGGGCCTCGGAGACCTCGGGGTTGGAAGGGGCGACAGGTTAGCGATCCTCCATCCCAACTGCCACTATTTCCTTGAGACCTATTATGCAGCGGCCCGGGCAGGGGCGGTTTGCGTGCCCCTCAACTACCGTCTCTCTCCCGGGGAGATCGAATTCATCCTCCGGGACTCGGGGTCTAAGGTGCTCTTCGTTGACCCTGCCTTCGAAATGACGGTCAATGGCCTCAAGGGTCGCGGGCTCCCGCCCGTGATATGGACAGGACGCGGGCAGCATCCGGGGGACTTAGGGTACGAGGAGATCCTGGAAAGGGCACGCCCCAGGCCTGCCCCTACCCTCGACGGCGAATCGCTTGCCCAGATCTACTATACGAGCGGCACCACGGGCCGCCCCAAGGGGGTGATGCTCTCCCACGGAAACGTATGTACCCATGCCCTCGCCGCTATCGCGGAGCTTCGTCTCAGCGACGGGGACGTATGGGTCCATGCCGCGCCCCTCTTTCACCTCGCCGACGCGTGGGCTACCTGGGCGCTCACCTGGGTAGGGGGGACCCATGTGCTCCTCCGAGAGTTCGACGCGGGAAAGCTCTTCGATCTGATAGAGGAAGAAGGGGTCACCCTCACCAACCTCATCCCCACCATGCTCAACATCATGGTAAACCACCCTGAGGCGAGCCTCCACGACTTTCGCAGCTTGAGATTGCTCTTGAGCGGAGGAGCGCCTATTGCCCTGGAGGTGGTGCGCAAGATCGTGGAGACCTTCCACTGCGACTATGTTCAGACCTACGGCATGACGGAGACGAGCCCATACCTGACCCTCTCGATTCCGAAGGCCCACCTGAGAACATTGCCGCCGGATGCAGAGCTGCGCCTCAGGGCGAAGACGGGCAGGGAGTTCTTAGGCGTGGAGTTGAAGGTAATCAACGATTCGGGGAAGGAAGTAGAGAGGGATGAGGCAGAGGTGGGGGAGATCATCGTCCGGGGAGACACGGTCACTAAGGGGTACTGGAACCTGCCCGAAGAGACGGAAAAGACGATCAGGGACGGCTGGCTCTACACGGGCGATTTGGCCGTCATGGACGAGGAGGGCTACCTCACCATCGTCGATCGGAAGAAAGATATGATCCTTACCGGGGGAGAGAACGTCTATTCCATAGAAGTCGAGAACCTCCTCTACGGGCACGATGCGGTGCTCGAATGCGCTGTCCTTGGCGTCCCCGACGAAAAATGGGGAGAAGCGGTCAAGGCCGTGGTTGCGCTAAAACCCGGTACGGCAGCGACCGAGGAGGAGCTCATCCAGTTTTGCAAGGCCCGGATCGCTCACTACAAAGCCCCCAAATCGATCGATTTTGTCGATACCCTCCCCAGAACCGGTTCAAACAAGATCCACAAGGCAGCCCTCCGGGAGCAATACTGGCAAGGCTACGGGAAGAAGATCCACTGAGCCCTTATGGACCGTCATTTCTCTTCCGGGGAGGGAGTGGCAGGTTGTGATGACAGGCTGTCCGTTTCTTGACAAGTGATGCAATGGCCGGTATTATCTCTTTGAGCCTGTGATACAACCAGGCTGAGGCTACCAAACGAGGCTCTTTTCTTAAGCGTGAAAGGGGTCTTCTTTATGAGAAGTGGCCGCTCACGTGCTCCCCACAGTTCATGGTGAACGGAATGCCGCCCGATACGGCTGCGGAGATGCTCTGCAGGCCGAATCGCTACTGTGGCAATTAAGGGTCCTCCATTTCCTGAAGAACGAGTGAGAACATTTCCCTGCCATTCTCAAAAGCCGCTCGAATTGGCGAAGCTTACGGCCCTGCGTAGATTCCTCAAGCTATTCCATCCCGAGGGCATCCCT
>CAYZAF010000085.1:0-4488 GCA_964476435.1 uncultured Syntrophaceae bacterium | reverse complement strand
ATTGTCTCGAAGGAGACCGAGTTCGCGGATATGCTCCTCGTGGAGGGAGCGAGGGGATGCCCGGGGCGATGCGCCTTCTGTCTCACCGGCCACATCAATCCTTTCATCTTCGACAACCTCGCACAGATCGATGGCAAGGCTCACGACGTGGGCATCATCGGCGGGGGAGTCTCCTTTCACCCCCACTTGGGGAAGATCGTCAATCGGCTCAAAGAGTCGAATGTTCAGGTCCATCTGCCGTCTCTCAGGCTCGACGAGGTGCCCCTCGAGGTGATAGATCTCCTCAAAGACTCCATCAAAACCCTCACGTTTGGCATAGAGGCGGGTACCGAGGCGTTGCGAAAGCTCATAGGAAAGCCCCTTTCCGACGAGGAGCTCTTTGACCGGATCGAGGCAATAGCCGGCATACGCTCCTTCAATTTCAAATTCTATTTCATGGTGGGGCTGCCCCGCGAACGAAAGGGAGACATAGAGGCGATCGTGGAGCTTGTCAAGCACATCCTCCATCTCCTCGTGAAAAAGGGCAGCAGAATGGGCAGGATCGGGGGCATCACCGTGCACGCAAGCCCCTTTGTTCCGAAAGCGGCCACCCCTTTTCAATGGCTCGCCATGGACGACCCCAGGGAGCTGAAGGAGAAAATATCCATGCTGAGGAAGGGGCTCGGCAAGGTGGCGAATACGCACTTCACCCACGATTCAGTCAAATACAGCTTCCTCCAAGCGGTCTTTGCGCGCGGCGACAGGAGGGTGAGGGATACGATTGAGCGCCTCTCGCAAGGGGTGAGCCTCACCCGGATCATGAGGGAGAGCCCGATCAACCTCAACTTCTATGCAACGAGGGAGCGCACGACCGATGAGGTTTTCCCCTGGGACTTCATAGGGCGACAGGGGGAAAAGGCTTTGCTCCTGAAAAGGCTGACCGCCTGATTCGCCGGAATTCTGGCCTGATCTCCCTTTTTTTGAATCCGAGAGAAACTGCGCCGCACCCGCCCGCCCTTGATTACTTCCGAGAGCGTGCTTATATTGCTTCTATAGGATCGGAAAAGTAAGGCCAGAAGAATACCACTCCTCCCAAAGGGAGATGGCCGCCTAACCCCCCTTTTAACCCCTATGCCCCGGGTGGCCGTCTCCCTATATTTTTCGGGCTGTCGCGGGATTGCCCGATGCAACATTTTCTCTCTCTTTCTTTTCCTCTGGGCAAGGTTCTGTTATAATGGGTGTCGCTCATGGAGCCTGATCGGCCGTGGAACATCAGCTGCTGCGGAGACTCTTCCACATTTCGGGAGCAATCATTCCTCTCACCTACCTCGCCTGGGGCAAGGGTGCGGCCCTGGCTCTGGGGGCTCTGATCTTCCTTCTCCTCATCGTTGCCGAGGTCCTGCGGCTTAAAGGCGTTCTTGCTCCCTCTTTTGTAAAGGCCCAGCTCAAGGAGAAAGAGGCGAAGGGACTCACGGGGAGTCTTTTCTACGTTGCGTCCTGCATGCTTGTCATGCTTTTTTTTGACAGGCCCATTGCCCTTGCCTCTATGTTCGTGCTCGTTATATCGGATCCTTTGTCATCGATCGTAGGCTCGAGGTGGGGCAGATGCCGCTTGTTCGGAAAATCACTGGAAGGGACGGCCGTTTTCCTCCTCTCCTCGGTTGCGATACTCATGTGCTTCCGCTTCGGCGCAGCCGCTGTCATAGGGGGTGCGGCCGCGGGTACCACGGCGGAGTTCTTTTCATCAACGTTCACGGATGATAATCTCACCATTCCCCTTGCGACTGCCCTTGTTGTCTGGATTTTGCTTTGAGGCCGGGAGGCTGGGGGTCTGTACTCTCGCCACATGTTAATGCTATCATTAGTCTTTACGGGGAACGGCTTCCACGCTTCTCGCGTTGGAGCCTTAAAAACCGGCAAGGAGCAAGGCACGGAGGTAGAATATGGGTGGAAGGGGAAAGGGGACTCGAAAGCACCTCTTCTTCTGCGTTGTCTTTCTGGTCTTTCTCTCAGTCTCCGGCTGCGCTTTTCAGCGCTCGTCGCCGCAGGAATTGAGCACCAGCCCGCAGGAAGGGGCGAACGAGCATCTGGCCCGTGCGGGGGGCTTGCTTGCCCAGCATAGCTACGAAACCGCCCTCCAGGAATACCAGACTGTTCTTACCGTGTCCGATGGAAAGCCTCCGGGAGACCAGGCCCTGCTTTTCATCGGCCAGATCTACAGCGACCCTCAGAACCAGAAAAGGGACTTCTCCAAGTCCATCGCGTCCCTTCAAAGGCTTGTCAGAGAGTATCCACGCAGCCCGTGGGCTGATACGGCCAGGGTTTGGATGGAGAATCTGAAGGAACAGGAGAGGCTGAAGCGGGTAATGGTCGATTCCATTCAGGAGAACGAACGGCTAAGGCGGGTGTGGAACGAGGGCTTGCAGGAGAACGAACGGCTCAAGCGCGTCTCCAATGAGACCTTACAGGAAAACGCCAGGTTGAAGAGGATAGTCGAAGAGTCCAAGACGGTGGACGTGGAGATAGATGAAAAGAAGAGAAACCAGACGAAGTGAGGAAGACCAATGGCCTCAGCCAAAGTGCTCCTCGTTGATGATGACCCGAATCTCGTTGAATTGATCGGGCTGAGACTCGAGGCCGCAGGGTACGAGGTGCTTCGGGCTCTTGACGAGGGCGAGGCCATGAGAAAGGTGCGGGAGACCGCCATCGACCTGTCCGTGGTCGATCTGCAGCTCGTGCAGAGAGACGGCATCTCCCTGATGGAGAGCCTCCACCAGGTGGCTCCCCGCATGCCGGTGATTATTCTTACGGCGCACGGCAGCATTGAAAGCGCCGTGGAAGCGATGAAGAAAGGGGCTTACAGCTACCTGACCAAGCCCTTTGAATCCCGTGATCTCATCTTTCAAATCGAAAGGGCCATCGATACCAGCCGCCTTTCCGTGGAGGTGGATAGGCTCAGGGATCTCCTGCAGGAAAGGTACAGCCCCGCCAATATCGTGGCAGGGAGCGAGAAGATGCGGACCGTGCTGGAGGCCGTCTCCCGCATTGCCGACACCGAATCTACGGTTCTGCTCCTCGGAGAAAGCGGCACCGGAAAAGACCTGATAGCAAAACTGATCCACCTTGCCGGGCCGAGAAAGGCGAAGCCCTTTGTGGCGCTCAACTGTGCAGCCTTACCGGAGACCCTGCTCGAGAGCTCCCTCTTCGGCCACGAAAAGGGAGCTTTCAGCGGAGCCGTCAAGACATCGAGGGGTCTATTCCAGCAGGCCCACGGGGGAAGTGTCTTTCTGGACGAGATCGCGGATATGCCCCTCGCCATCCAGGCGAAGGTGCTCAGGGTTCTTCAAGAAAAGCAGTTCTATCCCCTGGGGAGCGAGAAATTGATCGAGGTCGATGTAAGGGTCATCACAGCCACGAACAAGAATCTCGAAGAGCAGGTGAAGCTCGGCCTCTTCCGCCAGGACCTCTACTATAGGATACACGTTATCCCGATCCATTTGCCTGCCTTGCGGGAGAGAAAGGAAGACATTCCGCCCCTCATCGATCACTTCATTCAGCAGTTCTCCGTGAAAACCGGGAAAGAGATCAAGGGGCTCACCCCTCAGGCGATGCAAAAGCTCATGCTCTACGACTGGCCCGGCAACGTGAGGGAACTGGAAAACACGATCGAGTATGCGGTCACCATGGCGGACCAGGACCGCATCACCGAGGACCTTGTCCTCGGCAATCGGGTCGCGGTCCCTCCCGACAAGCTCCTGCCTCTCAAAGAGGCCAAGGATGCCTTTGAGAAGAGCTATCTCACCTCTCTGCTTCAAAGCTGCAGGGGAAACGTGAGCGAAGCGTCTAAGCTCGCCGGGAAGTACCGCGCCGATTTCTATATCCTGCTGCGAAAGCATCATCTGAGCCCGACTACGTTCAAAGACTAGCGCCACCTCACGGGCAAGCTCGCGAATCGAGAGGGAATAGTCTTATTCGAGCGGCCTTGGCCGCGTCCCTATCCCACCTCCCTTTACAAGGTCGGTCGGCCAAATTATACTAGATCGGGCCGAGAGGCGGGCCGAGGAAGCGAGCATGGCAGAGGTGGAGAAGGCGAGGGCGTGCGTGAAGGTTGGGTACGAGGTGATCGACGAGCGGATCTCCATAAAGATCGGGGGCATGACGTGCGTCATGTGCAGCAGGACCATCGAGGAGGCATTGAGGCGTCTCCCTGGTGTTGTCGATGCCGTTGTCAATCTGGCCGCGGAAAAGGCACTCGTTACGTATAACCCAGCCGTCACCGTGCCGGCTGACATGCGAAAGGCTGTCGAGAATGCGGGATACCAGTACCTGGGTGTGGAGGGAGAGCTGGGCGCGGACGAGGAGGAGAAAGTCAGAGCCCGGGAGCTCAAGTCCCGCTTGAAGCGCCTACTGGTAGGATTTGCCGTGGGCATCCCCCTCATGGTGCTCATGTACCTCCCTATCGATTTTCATCATTCATCCATCGCGTACCTGCTCCTTCTCGTGTCGACG
>CAYZAF010000084.1:0-4167 GCA_964476435.1 uncultured Syntrophaceae bacterium | reverse complement strand
TGGGGCATGATGTCCATGTCGGACACCACGGGACACCCAATCGTGCACCGGTAGCACTGGTAGCACGCGGATATCTTCTCGCCCGATTCCTTCTCCACTTCTTTCAAGAACGAAAGGTCGTCCATGGCACCTCACAAAGGGGCATAGTCTTTTGCCCCCTTCTCTATTCTACCATCAGCGCAATGCTTCATCAACCCGGCGAGCAGACTGCCTCTTTCCCTGCCGGAATACCGCGCGCGGCAAAAGCCTTTCCCGGCCGTCATCGGAAACCATAGCCCTACCTTCTTCCGGCCATTCCCTCAAATGGATCCCGGCATCCGCCGGGATGACGGCAAACACGAACAGGTCACACAAATCGTCGTTCTTTACCCGCCATGCCGGCGGGAGAGCCGATATGGCGGGGCATGCCCCGATCTGTCTATCGATTCGTGTCAGCTCAGGCTGGAGCTGATACGAATCGGCCTATACACCCCCAGGATAAAACATGCATTCTTCTGTACCTGCCGGGAGTATCAGCAGCCTGGCTGATAGTCCCGGCACGGATGGACAACGGCATGGAGGAATCGACGAGATGGGGATGCAATCTGAGCCTCGTAGCCCGTAGGCGTCCGGCCAGAAATGTACCACTCGTCTTAGCGGGGCGCCCCCGTCCATTAAGACCTCTTAAGGCCAGCCACACCACCACGGGGGTAGCGCGTCGAAAGGGCACGAGGCGAAGAGAGCGCCCCAGCTCCCGATTCCTCCAGGCGGTTGTCTGGTCCGAATCTACCCGCCTCTACAGCTCCAGCCACGAGTCCGAATAGAGCGTCTGCCCCATGAGGACCCTGGCGGTCTTCACATAATCCGTCTCCTCCTTCGAGAGGCCCGCCATGTCGACAGGCTGCCCGTCCATCACCTTGTAGACGAGGGCCTCGAGGTCCTTCCTCTTATCCTTGGCTATCGCGTGAAGCTCCGCGTCGAAGGCGTCCGCGATGGCCGAGTACATGCCGTAGCGCTTCAGAAAGATCATGTAGGTGCGGTTGAGGATGCCCCGGAGATGGTCCGGAGCGCCGTTCGAGATGTTCGAGAGGCCGCACGTGGATTTGCTCACTGGGGCAAGGTCCGCGAGCATGGTGACGAACTCGGTGCAGCCCTGCACCTGGATCTGCTGCGTGTTGATGGGCAGCACGATGGGATCGATCCACATGTCCTCTTCCGCAAGGCCGTACTCTGCTGCCTTGGCGAGATGCTCGGCTGCGAGCAGCCCCCTCTCGTTTGCGTCCCTCGGTATTCCTTCGACGCCCAGGGTGAGGGCGATGAAAGCCGCGTTGTACTTCTTTGCCAGGGGCATGAGGGCCTCGATCCTCTCCGGCCTTGCCGAGATCGAATTGATGAGGGCCTTCCCCTTCGCTGCTTTGAGGCCCGCTTCGATGGCCTCCACGTTGCTCGTGTCGAGGCTGAGCATGGTGTCGGTCACCTCCTGCACGGTTTTGACGACGAATTCCATGAGCTCTGCCCCTGCCTTGCGCGCAGGCCCCAGGTTGAGATCGATGAGATCGACCCCTGCCTTGGCCTCGGCCTCAGCCATCTCCCTGATGGGCACAGGGTCCCTATCCTTGAAGGCCTGGCCGATCCTCTTGTTTATGACGTTGAGGTTCTCTCCGATAATGAACATGTGTCCCTCCCTAGTAGCTCTTGAGTAGCTGGGGTATGAGGGCTGCTTCCCTGGGACCCACGGTGATCTGCCAGCCGGGAAGCTCCTCCTCGAGATCGCCGAGGATGCCTGCCGCATACCCTGGGATGACGAGCTTCTTGTGGTTTATCTTATCCGCGATGCCGCTTTTCTTGATGAAGGGACCCACGGTGTCGGCGACGAACTTGCCTGCGGCCCAGGCGGTCATGACCGAGAGCCCCTCGGTGTCCATGACGCAGAGCCACGTGGGTACCCGCGAGTTCTCTATCTCCCCGGAGACGATGAAGTAGGTAAGGGAGAAGTTGCACGTCACGAGGACCGGGGAGTCGGGAGTGGGATTATTGATGCCGTAGACGCCCTGGTCAGTGGTCATGGGCCTCTGGGGGTCTGTGTAGATGTTGAGCCGCTCGAGGAGCAGGGGAAAGACGTTCTCCCCCTTCAGCTCGGACAATACGATGAGCCCTGCGTACTTCGCGATGAAGAGCGCGGCAATGAGGCTCTCCTTGACGATGTCGCTCGTCATCTCGCAGGGGAATGCCATGGTGGGGAAGCCGAGGGCCTTGACGTGGCTCTGGAGGGCCGCCCTCCTGATGGCGATCTGGTCGGAGAAGGCCCCCTTCACCGTCCTCGATCCCGCATCGAGGACCATGTCCTTTATGCCCATGGCGCCGAGCTTCTCCGTGAGGGCCATGAGCTCATCCATACCTTGAGCTTTGACCGCCAGCGGGCAGGCGTACTCCTTCGCCAGGGCGCCGAAAGCGTCGACGTTCTCTTTTGTGGCTGCGTAGATGAGGGGCTTCTTGCCCTTTGTGATGTCGAGGGCCCCCTTCATGAGCCCTGCATCGCTCGTCATGAGGATGAGGGTGTATGGTGTGGCAGCTGCCTTCTTGACGAGGTCGAGGAACTTGTCGCCCTCCTGTTTGAGGGCAAGGGCCTCTGGTCTAAGGTTGAGGCCCACCCGCTCGTACTGAAGCTCCTTAAGGGCGTTGATGCGTCCGTCCACCTCGCTGTCCGCCATCTTGTCCGTCAGAAGGACGGCGATGCCGGGTTTGTTGAAGAAGGTCTTCTCGTGGCGGAAGAGCACCGTCTCTCCCCCGAGCTTGACCTCGTACTCGCCTGTGCCCATGGCGACCGTCCGGATAGGAGGCGCGCTCGCCGCAGAGAGTTGTTCCATGGCCTCCGGGGAAATGGTCGGGCACTTCTCGAGCTCTGCTTTGCCGGCTGCCAAGGCCATGGCGAAGGCCAGGCAGGTCGGAGAGCCGCACTCGCCGCAGTTCGTTTTGGGAAGAAGCTTGAATATCTGGATACCAGTGAGTGCCATAGTCAGTCTCCTTTGCTTTTACATTATGGATTCCATGGTCAAGGCCGGGTGCCCCTTCTCCGTGCAGTAGGCGATGACCTCTTCTTCGGTGGTGGCCACTGTCTCGTCGGCAATCTTGTCGAGGAGGTCGGGCACACCGAGCTCTTCCGCCCTTTTTGCCAGACGGTCGTGGATTTCCTCTTTGAGCCGCTTCGGCATCCAGACCATTCTGAGGAGACCGCCGTCACCTTTCAGAAATTTCTTCTGCGTAATGTTGTACTTGGAGTGACCTAAAAAGCCCGGGGACTGGGCGCCGCCGCCCACAGAGCCCGCAAGGGTCGTGAACTTCATCCCGCAGGGGGTCATGCCAGTATAGTCCCTGTCCACGGTCATGACGCCGTTCGCCATGGGAAGGACCGCAGCGATGCATTCGCAGCAGCCGCACGTGGTCATAGGGTCGACCATGAGGCTGTAAAAGCTGACATTCTCCACCTTCTGGCGGGAGGCTTTGAAGACGAAGTCGTTCGCCCCTTTGAACTGGCCGAGGCGCGCTTCGAGGACCTCCCCCTTCTGGATGGGCTGGTTCGGCCCCTCCGGGTTGATCTCGTACGAGGCCTTGCAGTCGAGCCAGTTATAGGCGCCGCACAGACCGGTCCTCTCCGGGGCGATGACGCAGACGTGGTTCGGCGCGAACGACTGGCAGAGCGTGCAGGAGTAGAACGTCTCGGTGGTCTCGTCCGTCATGTTCTCCACGCGGTTGTCCCGGTGGGTGTACGAGGCGCGCGCCTTCTCGAGGACCTCTCTCACCCTCGGCTCCTCGGTGAATATCTTCACCTGCACCTTGTCGAAGATGGCGCCGAAGTCCTGGTGGTACTTGGCGTGGATGATCTTGCCGATATCGGCGAGCTTGAAGCCCTTCTCCACCGCCTGCTTCGAGATGCGGAGCCAGGCGATGTCCCTCTGTCCTATGTGCATGATGCCCTGGGCCTGGTTGATGAGGTGGTGGTTCTGCCTCTCCAGGATGGGCTCGAAGTCCTCCTGGAAGTTGCGGCCCGCCACCTCGGCCACCATGGCGAAATGGAGCCTGGTCCCGGCCGGCACATCGGTCACGTCGGGTCCGACGAGCTCGACCCGTCCGTCCTCCACCTCTTCCATCCTCTTGCTCGTGGTCCACTCCACGGCAACGGTCTTGCCG
>CAYZAF010000083.1:0-26344 GCA_964476435.1 uncultured Syntrophaceae bacterium | reverse complement strand
TCTTCGTCTTGGCGTCGTCCCAGTCATGGGCTGTCCTCACATCGAGGATGACCACGTCGGGCTTTCCGAGCAGTGCTTTCAACCCGTCGATAGAGATCTTCTGGACACTGTCGGGAGTAAGGGCCGCTGCCGAGCGGCTAGCCGTTCCCGCAAAACCAGTTGCGATGAGCGCCAGAACCACAAGAAGTGCCCTTCTTCGCATATTTCCTTCCCATTGTGTATCGATACTCCTAACTATACTCAGTCCCTTGAGGCTTTTCAACAAAAGATGATCCGCCTGGCTACTCACTGATGATAATCTAGGCGACATCGTGATCGACACGAACGGGAGCTGGAACTTCCCGTCTTAAGGCGCCTCTTTCTTTGCCGAAAACATACTTAAGACATCAGGCTTGTACAACTTTGAGGCTAAAAAAGAGCTAAGGAAGGGGTTCATGTCCTTGTGCCTTTCTCTGATCTCAGATGTTCGATCCTTGAATAATGTGCTTTTCTCACCCTATTCGGCAGGGAGGATACGTGGAAGAACTATTGGATGAACCTTATCGTTATCTCAGGCTCGCACTCCCCCTCATGACAAAGCTGAGCGTGCCGGTAACGCCTGAGAACTACATGGTGTGGTACCGGTATGTATCCGGTTGGGATGTTTCTTTGAGCAAGGCGATCGACCTTCTCGTGAGGGAAGGCGCTCCCTTCTCGTCTGAAAAGAACGAGGAGCTTTACCGGACGTTCTGCCGGAACGAAGGGGACGAGGATCTCCTAGAGGAGATCAGGAGCAGTCTTAAGCGAATCTTTGTCACCGTGGCTGGCGAACTAACGGTTCTCTCGGAACAGGCCTCCGAATACGAGTCCCTCGTTTCCTCCACCATAGATAAGCTCTCCGACAATCCTTCCGTTGCCGATATCAGAAATGCCGCAGAAGAGATAATCAATGCAACGAAGACCTTGGGGGAATGCGGCAGGGCATTGCGTGTCCAGCTCGACGAGACCTCGGAGTCCTTCGATGTCCTCAAGAAGAAGTTCGTCCAGGTGAAGAAGGAGTCGTCGATCGATTTCCTCACCGGCATCCCCAACCGAAGGTACTTTAATGAGACGCTCACCTCGATGATTCGCGAGGCACCCGGCAGCTTGTCCATACTTCTCGTGGACATAGATCATTTCAAGGACTTTAACGATCGGCACGGCCACTTGACCGGAGATAACGTCCTCAGACTCGTGGCAAAAATGATCAGGAAGAACGTGAAGGGAAAAGACATCGTCTGCCGTTTCGGCGGAGAGGAGTTTGCGGTGATACTTCCTGAAACGCTCTTGAGCGGTGCCCTCTCGGTAGCAGAGAACATCAGGAAGTATTTTTCAAAGAAGTCTTTACGGGCGGTCGCGGATGGCAAAGACCTCGGAGTGCTCACCGTGTCCATTGGGGCCGCGTGCCACAGCCAGGGTGAATCGCCGAATGACCTCCTGCTCAGGGCAGACCGTGCGCTTTACAATGCAAAGAATGGGGGGAGAAACTGCGTTACCTCGGTGGCGTGACCATAGCCTGGCCGTCAGTAGCTCTTGGAGCGGCTGTCCGCTCATGTGCTTTTCCCTTCCCTTAAGGCTCCTCTCCATTTTTCGTGGAAGCCGGAAGCTTTCACCAATCCTGTCTCAATAACTTGGGAGGGCTTCCGATAGTCCTTTGCCGGTTGACAACAGACCGGCAACTAGGGTAGAGTCAGGCTAGAATCGGGTCCGCAGGAAATCGACTTGAAAAGAAAGAAAACGAGGACAATCAGCGTCGGCGGCACTATGATCGGCGGGGGCAACCCGGTCGTCGTCCAATCCATGGTGAAGACCGACCCCCAGGATCTCCAACAGACCCTCGGCCAGCTGCGCGACCTCAAAAGGGTCGGCTGTGAGGTGGCGGCTGTTGCGCTCGCCCACGAGGACATCTGTAGGAGCATTCCGTTCCTGAAAAAGGAAGTGGAGATGCCCATCGTAGGGGATGTCCTTTTCAACCACGCCATCGCGCTGAAGGCCATGGAACTGGGTATCGACGGCGTCTTGATAAACCCCGGCGTGATCGGCAATGCGAGAAAAGTGAAGGAAGTGGCGACTGCGGCAAGAGAGAGCCGCATTCCGGTCTGCATAGCCATAGACATAGGCTCGCTCGAGAAGAGGATCCAAAAGAAGTACCAGACCCCGAACGCTGCTGCTGTCGTGGAGAGTGCCCTTTACCACGCAAGGCTCCTTGAGGACGCGGGCCATGCAGCGATAGGGATCTCCCTCAAGGCGTCCGGCACGCTTGAGACCGTGGAAGCCTACCGTCGCATCTCCGATGCCTCGGACTACCCTCTCTGCCTCCATCTCCCTGAAGGGGGGCCCCTTTTTTCCGGCGTGATCAGGTCTTCGGCCGGTTTGGCCATTCTCCTCAACGAAGGCGTGGGGGATACCATCAGGGTTTCCCTGACCGGAAACCCAGTCCAGGAAGTCGCGGCAGCCTTTCATCTATTGAGAGGCTTAGGTCTGAGAAAGAGGGGGGTTAACATCGTCTCCTGCCCTACATGCTGCAAGTGCCGGGTCGACCTGCGGGGGATCGTCGCGGAATTCGAGAAGGAGACCAGCCATATCGATACGTATCTCAATGTGGCGATCATGGGCTGCGAAGCGAACGGTCCCGGAGAAGCGCGGGAAGCCGACATCGGAATAGCCTTCGGGGCACAGCGGGCAACCCTGTTCGGCAAAGGGTCAGTTCGAAAGACAGGCATCCGATTGGAGCTTGCCAAAGGGGTGCTTCTCGAAGAAATTGCCAACCTTTCCCGCTAGGCGCCCCATCCCCCTTGAAAAGAAGCATTCTTTCATCTCTTACGGCCGACTGGCCTTTCTCACGAGAAGCATCCGCTGAAGGACCGTAACATGGGAAAGTACGGCAAGGATAAGGATGACGGGCTTCAGGACCTGGAAGAACAATCCTATTGAAAGGAGAATGATCCTTTCAGGCCTCTCGAGAAGACCGTTTCTGCAGTCGATGGACGAGGCTTCGGCGCGCGCCCTCGCGTAAGGTATGATGGCCGTACCGATGGCTGCAAAGAATGCCGCCATTGCAAAGAAAGCATCTGCCCGACGCAGGAAATAGATGGAAATTCCAAACATCACGATGAGATCCGAGTAGCGGTCGAGAACAGAGTCGAGAAAGCCCCCGAACCTGGTCACCATATTCGTGCCGCGGGCCACAGCGCCGTCGAGGAGGTCAAAGAAGGCGGAAACCAGGAGACAAAGGCCGGCCGCAAGAAGCTGGCTCCTTACGGCAGTAAAGAAAAAGGTGAGAAGCGAAAAGGCCAGACCGAAGAAGGTGAGCATGTTGGGGCTGATCGAGGCATTTCCGAAAAGAAGACGGTAGACCCGCACGAGGAGCGGATCTAGGCGATGACCTATTCTGGAGCCTATCAACGATCCTACCTACCTGAGCCTCTCCCCTCTTATGAACTCTTCGACCATACTCCGAGCAGCCTCGTCCGAGAACTGCTTTATGGGATGCTTCATAGTGTAGCCCGATATCGATTCGAGGACGCCGCCTACTCCCCTGTCCCTGGCCACCTTGCAGCACCTAATCGTATCTATGACGCATCCTGCGCTGTTCGGCGAATCCTCGACCGACAGGCGCAGCTCAAGGTCAATGGGGATATCCCCAAAGATCCTGCCCTCTATGCGTAAAAAGCACACCTTGTTGTCGCACTGCCAAGGAACATAGTCGGACGGACCCACATGGATATTCTCCGGCGCAAGCGGCACATCCAGCTGGGATTGAACCGATTCCGTCTTCGATATCTTCTTCGACACAAGCCTCTCCCTGTTGAGCATATTGAGAAAATCCGTGTTTCCTCCGGTGTTCAACTGGTACGTTCTGTCGATTGCGACGCCCCTGTCGTTGAACAGCTTTGCGAGGGTGCGATGGATGATGGTCGCCCCGAGCTGCGATTTCACGTCGTCGCCTGCCACAGGAATCCCTTTTTCCGCGAACATGGCTGCCCATCTCTCGTCCGATGCTATGAACACGGGGATACAGTTCACGAGGCTCACCCCGGCATCGAGACAACAACGGGCGTAGTACCTCGTTGCCTCCTCTGATCCCACGGGAAGATAGTTGACAAGGATATCGATTTTCCGCTCTCTCAGGATCCCCGTAACGTCCTCTGGCTCAGCGTCTGCGAGAACAAACCTTCTGTTCTCCGGATAGTCTCTCATATGGTCCGAAATCCCGTCGAGGGGGTTCCCCATGGCGACGGTCACGCCGGCGTCGCGCAAAGTGCGAGCGATCCTCTTCGTACAATTGGGCGGAGAAAAAATGGCCTCCTGAAGAGGCCTGCCAACCTTTCTTTTGTCGATATCAAAGGCCGCGACGACCTTTATATGTTGCGCTGTATATCCGCAGATGTCGTAGTGCATCAAACCCGATGCAATTTCCTGTTCCTTCTTTTCTCCGTAGTACTCTATCCCCTGTACCAGGGCGCTCGCACAATTGCCCACCCCCACGATTCCTATCCGAATCTCGCGCATCAAAGCCCCAACATGGTTTCTCCCTTTTTAAAATATTTGCCCCAAAAAGTCAAAGGAAAATCAGCTGGATCATGTGGTTCTGAACGTGCTCTCCCCCATCTCATACAAATCATTCCCGAAAGAGTCATTTACCACAAAGAGCGGTAGATCACGGACGTAGAGCCTGGCTACTGCTTCCGGCCCCAAATCCGCATACGCAATAATCTCATAGGAGAGCACGTTCTGGGAAAGGAGCGCACCCGCCCCTCCGGTCGCCCCGAAGTAGACTGCCTTATGAAGCATGATAGCCTCTTTCACGCTTTCCGATCTCTTGCCTTTCCCTATCATGCCTTTGAGGCCCAGTGACAGAAGAGCTGGCGTATAAACGTCCATTCGCGAGCTGGTCGTCGGTCCTGCTGCGCCGATGATCCTGCCCGGGCGAGGGGGACTCGGGCCGCAGTAGTAGATGACCTGGCCGGAAATGTCCACGGGCAACGGCTCGCCCGCGGCGAGGACATCAACGAACCTCTTATGCGCCACATCGCGCGCCGTGTACACGTAGCCCGTCAAGAGCACCCTGTCGCCCGACCTCAAGACCGATATCTCGTCTTCCACCAGGGGCGTCTCAATCCGCCTTATGTCCATTGATCCACCTAAAGCGTGACTTCCCTCACCCGGTGCGCATGGCACTGAATGTTTATCGCAACGGGGAGTGACGCTATGTGACAGGGCAGTATCCTGATGTGCACATCCAGGGCCGTCACTCTCCCCCCATATCCCCCGGGGCCTATGCCCAGCCGGTTGATCTCTCCGAGGATTTCGAGCTCAAGCTTTGCAATGCGGGGATCGACATTCCTTTGGCCAAAAGGCACGAGGAGCCCTTCTTTCGATAGGATCGCCGCAGCCTCGAGGTTCCCACCGACCCCCACCCCGATGGTGATCGGCGGACAGATATTGGGCCCCCCTTTCCGGACCATCTCCTTGGCAAAGGCCTTCACCCCTTCCATCCCTTCCGAAGGGAGGAGCATTCTCACCTCACCATAGTTCTCGCTTCCCCCGCCTTTCGCCATGGCGATGATCCTTACGTGCTCTCCGCCCACGATGGACGTATGGAGGATGGGCGGCGTGTTGTCTCCTGTGTTCACCCTGGAAAAAGGGTCGCAGCAGGACAGCCGGAGATGGCCCTTCGCGTATGCATCGCGCACGCCTTCACGGACGGCTTCGGCAAGCTCTCCGCCCGTCAGATGCACGTCCTGACCCACCTCTATGAAGACGACGGCAAGGCCGGTGTCCTGGCATATGGGCACCTCAAGCTCCCGGGCCAGCCGGGCGTTCGCCAGAAGCTCTGCGAGCACCTCCCTACCCACGGGCGACGCCTCTTCGCCCAACGCCAGCTCAATTCTCTCCACCACTGCGGCGGGGAGGTCCGTGTTGGCTGCGATGAAGAGCCTCTCCAGCGCCGAGGAGATGTCCGCACATGCCACGTCCCTCATGGACACTCCTCATTGGGCCGTATGATTCCCTTCTCCATGAGCACGCCTACCTCGTCCCTGGCCCTCCTGATCTTCTGCTCCGCCATGGCAAAAAGCTCCTTCTCAGTCAGACGAAGCCGAGCCACGCCCTGCTCCATAGCCTTCTTCGCAACGGCAACCGCTTCCCGGGGAAAGACTTCCCACTCGTCCATACTGGGTAAAATGTAATCCTCGGAGAGCCCCTTGTCCTCCGCGCATCTCGCAAGCTCGGCAGCGGCCGCCAGGCACATTTCGTCGGTGATGGTCCGCGCCATGACATCGAGGACGCCCCTGAAGATCGCGGGGAACCCTACGGAGTTATTCACCTGATTCGCAAAATCGCTCCTTCCCGTCGCCACCACTCTGGCTCCTGCCTCTCTTGCCTCCCACGGCCATATTTCGGGGATCGGATTGGCACAGACGAAAACGACGGCGTCATCGGTCATTGTGGTGATCCACGCCTTTTTGATCACCTCGGGTCCCGGCTCTGAAAGAGCAATAAGCACGTCCTTGCCGGCGATGGCCTCTTCCATGGTGCCATCCCTGCCCTCCCCGTTCGTCATCCGACTCAGGTCCCACTTCTCCTTGTGTGTGTTCCTGTCAATGTCGTCACGCCGCGCAGAGAGTATCCCCTTGCTGTCGACGATCATCATCTTCCTCGGGTCAACCCCCGCTTTGATGAGCATGCGGGCGATGCAGACATTGGCCGCCCCTACGCCGATGAGGGCAATTCTCACATCCTCCATGCGCTTCCCCACCACCTTGAGGGCGTTTATGAGACCCGCCACGGTAACTGCAGCCGTGCCCTGCTGATCATCGTGCCAGACGGGGATAGGAGCTTCCCGGCGCAGTCGTTCCAGAACGTAAAAGCACTTCGGGTTTTCTATGTCTTCCAGGTTTATGCCACCGAAGGTCGGGCAGAGGTACTTTACCGTCTTGATGAGCTCGTCCGCATCCGTCGTGTCGAGACAGAGGGGGAACGCGTCCACCCCTCCCAAGTACTTGAAGAGCAAGGCCTTTCCCTCCATCACGGGGAGGGCGGCCAGGGGGCCTACATTCCCCAGACCGAGGACACGCGTGCCATCGGTCACGATAGCCACCATATTCGCTTTGTTCGTGTGCCGAAAGACCATTTCAGGGTTTTTCTTTATGTCTTTGCTCGTCTCGGCAACTCCCGGCGTGTACCATACGGCGAAATCATCGATGTCCCTTATCACGCACTTGGGTACCATTTCTATCTTTCCCCGGTAGTGCGGATGCATCTGCATTGCATCGCGGGCCGGCTTTGCAGCCCTGGCAAGAAGTTCTTCCTTTGTCGTCCTCTTTTCCATCATGCCTCCCCGTTTTCAGGGTCGCTCTTTTCTCGAGCCGCACTGAGATAACGTTATGTCTGTCGTGAGGGTCGTCTTCTCGAAAAGGCGCAAACGCTTTTCGTGGACAGAACATTTTATAGATAAATCCCAAAATTTGCTACAATATACGTTGCCCCAAGGCCGTCGAGGAAAGGCGGTAGGGCTCGCACAGGCTTGCCGAGGGTTACCTCCAGTGGATATAATGACCAGAAGGACTTTCGTGGGATGGGAACTCCCTCGTCGGCCGAAAGGATGGAGGGTTTTTTCGCTTTAGGGAAAGCACGGGGTCGGAAAGGCCCACTCGTGATAAGGTGAGGGACATGTCCATGCTATCGCAGGATAGGGCGAAAAGGGAGATCGAGAAACTCGTCCGGGACCTCAACTACCACGGCTATCGCTACTACGTGCTCGACGCCCCGGTGATCTCCGATCAGGAATACGATGTCCTCTACCGCCGCCTTAAGGAGCTGGAGGATGCCTACCAATACGTCCTGCCGGAGTCTCCCACGCAGAGGGTAGGTGCTCCCCCTGTCGACAAATTCAGGAAGGTGAGCCACACCCAGCCCATGCTTTCCCTCGACAATGCCTTCTCCTATGAAGAGTTGGAGGAATTCGACCACAGGGTCAGACGGCTTCTCAGAACAGAAGATGAGGTGGAGTATACGGTGGAGCCCAAGTATGACGGGCTCGCCATAGAGCTGACCTACAGAAACGGCATGCTTGCGAGCGCCTCGACAAGGGGCGACGGGTATACGGGAGAGGATATCAAGAACAACGTGGTGACGATAAGATCGATTCCTCTCAAGATCGCCTCCGACGGCGCCATCCCGAACGAAATCGACATACGCGGCGAGATTTACATGAACCTCGACGACTTCAGGAAGCTGAACCGCGAGAGAGAGGAGAGGGGGGAGCCTCCGTTCGCCAATCCGAGAAATGCTGCCGCCGGGACCGTGAGGCAGCTCGATCCGGCCATCACTGCCTCCCGCAGGCTCTATCTTGTCTGCTACGGGGTCGGCTCGTTCGAGGGCATAGAGATCGAAAGCCAGGTGGGGCTCGTAGAATGGCTCAAGAGCTCGAGATTCCCTTCTCCTGCCATCTTCACGGTGGAAAGAGGCATCCAGGCCGTGATTCGTGTCGTGAAAGACATAGAGAACAAGAGGAACTCCCTCGCCTTCGAGACGGACGGGGCCGTGGTCAAGGTAAACGCGTTCGCCCTCCAGCGGGAGCTGGGCGTAAAGACGCGGGAGCCCAGATGGGCTATGGCGTACAAATTCCAAGCCCACCAGGCAACCACGGTGATAAGAGACATCAGGGGAAGCGTGGGAAGAACGGGCGTCATCACTCCTTATGCGGTTTTCGAGCCCGTGAGGGTCGGCGGGGTAACCGTTTCTCGATCCACCCTGCACAACTGGGACGAGATAGAGAGGAAGGACCTACGCATCGGCGATACGGTGGTCATTGAAAGGGCAGGAGATGTCATCCCCCACGTAGTGGCGGTGATCAAGGAAAGGAGAACGGGGAACGAAAAGACCTACCCCCCTCCCGAGAGGTGCCCTGCCTGTAATTCGGCAGTGGTGAAGGAAGAAGGGGAAGTGGCAATCAGGTGTGGATCCCTCTATTGCCCGGCCCAGGTGCAAGAGAAGATCATTCATTTCGCCTCGAGGGGAGGCATGGATATAGAGGGCCTAGGAGAAAAAAACGTCGATCTCCTCTTTTCGAGGGGACTCATCGCACGCTTCGAGGACATATACAGGCTGACCAAGGATGATCTTCTCAAGCTTCCCAGATTCGCCGACAAGTCAGCGCAGAACCTCATCGACGCCATCGAGCGGTCGAAACAGACCACTCTTTCCAAGTTTCTCTTTGCCATCGGCATCCTTCACGTCGGAGAGTACGTGGCGCGCCTTCTGGCAAGAAACTTCCCCACCCTTCCTGACCTCTATCGGGTGAAGAAGGAGAGGATTCTCGAGATAAAACAGGTCGGCGAAAAAATCGCCGCCACGGTATCCGCCTTCTTCGGAGACGAGAGAAACATCGAAACCATTGAGACCCTCAGGAGTCTCGGAGTCAATGCGGCCAATCCGGATTTCCGGGGACACCCGCGGAGTCAAAGAGCGTTCGAAGGCATGACCTTCGTCGTCACGGGGACCCTCCCTCTGCCGAGAAAAGAGGTGGAGGAATTTATCGAGAAACGAGGAGGCCGGGTTTCCTCCTCTATATCGGCGAGCACGACTTACCTTGTGGTCGGTGAGAATCCAGGATCAAAACTGGCAAAAGCCGAAGCAGCGGGCGTCAAAAGGATCCCCTACGACGAGCTGCTGAGGCTCAGCGGGAAAGACAAGGGGGCATAATCCTATGAAGGCTTTCATCGCAGGCACGTCGCTCTTAGACTCGGCTCTTTTCGCCAACTGGGACGAGATCGTTGCCGATACGCCATACGGCAAGGTATCGATCCTCAAGGCATCGCAGTATCTCTTCCTTCAACGGCATGGGAAGAAACGGCTGCCGCCGCATAAGATTCCTCATCACGCCAACATTTGGGCCCTAAGAAGCCTCGGAGTGGATGGCGTTATTTCCGTCAATTCGGTAGGAAGCCTCAAAACGAATTTGAGGCCCGGTACCTTCATCATCCCTGACGATTTCATCTCGTTTTGCGGGATTCCCACGTTCTTCGACTACGAGATGCGATTCATGATCCCTCTTCTGGATGCGACTTATGCCCAGAAGATGCACACCGTTTGCACCGGCCTCGAAATAGAGACGACCCTCGGCGGCATCTACATCCAGACTTCCGGGCCCCGCTTCGAGACGAAGGCCGAGATAAGCGTGTTGAAAAAAGTGGGTGACGTGGTAGGCATGACCATGGCCTCGGAAGCGACCCTCTGCATGGAGTACTCTATCCCATATGTGAGCCTTTGCTCCATCGACAATTATTGCAACGGCATTCTGAAAACCCCTCTCGCCGCCAGCGAAGTGGAGGAACAGATCGCAAAAAACATGAGAACGGTCGAGGCAGTCATACAAACTATCCTCGGCGAAGGCTTCTGATGAAACTGCTCATACGCGGGGTGGCCCTGTTAGGCGGAGAGATCCGCGACATCTTCATCGAGGACGGGAGGATAGTAGAGATCTCGGCGTCGAGCCAGAGAGTTGCGGACCGGGTCTTGAGCGGAAAGAACAGGATCGCGATACCCGCTTTCATAAACGGACATACCCATGCGGCAATGACTCTCCTGCGAGGCTTTGCCGATGACATGCCGCTCAAAGAGTGGCTGGAAGAGAAGATCTGGGTACGGGAGTCGAAGCTCACCGGGGAGGACGTCTACTGGGGGACGAAGCTGGCTTGCCTTGAAATGATCAAGAGCGGCACCACCGTTTTCAACGACATGTACTGGTTCTGGGAGGATTCGGCCAGAGCGGTCAGGGACATGGGAATGAGGGGCATCCTGAGCGGTGTCTTCATCGACATGTTCGACCTCAAGAAAGCCGAAGAACAGATACATGCGAATATCGAGCTCCACAGGACAGCGGAGAAGTACAAGCCCTACGTCACCTTTGCCCTCGGGCCGCACGCCGTCTATACGGTCTCCAAGAGAAGCCTCCAATGGATCAGGGAGTTTTCGGAAGAAACGGGAGCGATCATCCACATGCATTTGAGCGAGACAGAGGGCGAGACCGCGTTCAGCAAGGAACGATACGGTCTTTCGCCGGTGGAGCTACTGAGCGAGGAGGGCGTGCTTTCCGAGAGGTTCGTCGGCGCTCACGGGTGCTGGCTTACCGAGGCCGACGCGCAGATACTGTCGGACGCCAAGGCCAGCCTTGTCAACACGCCTGTCTCCAACCTGAAGCTCAGCGTGGGGAAAACCCTTCCCTATCGGCTCGTACTGGAGAAGGGCATCCCCTTCTGTCTCGGAACGGACGGCTGCTCTTCAAACAACAATCTCGACATGATGGAGACGATGAAGTTTGCCGCCCTCCTGGCCAAATTCGGCACCAACGATCCGACGTTCCTTCCTGCGGGGCAGGCGCTCCATAGGGCAAGCACCGCCGCGGCCTCCATATTCAGGCTGGGTGATTGGCGGATTAAGGAAGGAGCGACCGCGGACATTATCCTTCTTGACACTTCGAGACCCGAGTTCGTACCCGGTTTCGATTCGCGATCCGATATTGTCTACGCGGCAAACGGCTACTCGGTGGACGCGGTCATCTGCCTGGGGCGGGTACTCATGGAAAACCGATACGTCGACGGCGAAGAGGAGATCATGGAAGCCACCCGAAAGGTGGCGAGAAAACTCTCAAGGCGATGAGATTCATCTGCGACGTGATGCTCGGCAAGCTCGCAAAACGTTTGCGCCTCCTGGGGTTCGACACGGTTTATGCGAGGAGCGTGGGTGCATTGGAAGAGTACAGTCGAAAGGAGGGCGACCGGGTTTTTCTGACCCGGCGCCACACAGCCGCGGGCTTCAGCCGAACCGTTCACATCGAGTCGGAGCAGGCCCGCCAGCAGCTCATACAGATAAAGGAGCTCATCAAATCAGTGCTAAACGCGGACAGGGTCTTCCACAGGTGTCTCGAGTGCAACGCAGAGCTGGCCGACGTAGAGAAGACCGAGATCGAATCGCTGGTGCCCGAATTCGTCTTCCACACCTACGCCCATTTCAAGGTATGCCCTGGCTGCAAGAGGGTCTATTGGGAAGGATCGCACATAGAAGGAATGAAGCGGATGATAAAGGAACTTCTCTCGTGATGGCCTTCCCTTTCGCGCTTTTGATCGGAAGGCTCAGGGAGTTCTACGGGTCCGACAGACCTGCCCTCACCAAGATCGCTCACGAGCAGAGAAGCCCTTTCCTCGTGCTCATCGGTTGTCTCTTGAGCCTCCGGACCAAGGACGAGACCACCGAAAAGGCTATGGAGCGGGTAATGGAGAGGGCGCGCGCACCCGAGGAGTTGATAGCGATCCCGACCGAGGAGCTGGAGCGCATCATCTATCCCGTGGGCTTCTACCGAAACAAGGCCCGCCTGCTCAAAGAGATATCACGCGTGATCATCGAGAGATACGCCGGGTCAGTGCCCGATACCATAGAAGAACTGCTGACGATAAGAGGCGTCGGGAGAAAGACAGCGAACATAGTGGTGACAGAAGGGTTCGGCAAGGCGGGCATAGCGGTCGACACGCACGTTCACCGCATCTCCAACAGGCTCGGGGCGGTCGCCACAAAGACCCCTGACCAGACCGAGGAGGCCCTGAGAAGAATCCTGCCCAGGAAGTATTGGCTTTCGTTTAATCCCCTCCTCGTGACCCACGGCCGCAGAACATGCACGCCCCTCTCTCCCTTTTGCAGCACCTGTCCCGTTTTCGACATCTGTGCAAAGAAGGGGGTGACAAAGTCCCGATAGGTCGCTGCTACCCCCCTTGAAGCAGGAACCGGATCCACATCGAGCCCCGCTTGATCCTTAGCCTCCAGCTTTTTACCTTTACAATCGCACTTTTTTTTGCTAAGTTTCCTACCTGAATGAAACAACTGGCTTTTTCGTTCCTTTTTTGCTGCGTCATATTCACCACCCTTCTATTCGCCGCGGAGAACGACAGGATAGCGAGGATCGATGTGGTGGGCAATGAGCGCATCGACAGAGGTGTCGTCACAAATGCGGTGAAGTCCAGAGAGGGTGACGTCTACGATCCGGGAAAGATAGGAGAGGATCTGAAAAGCATTTACAAGACTGGCTATTTCAGCGATGTCATGGTCGACGTGAAGGATACGGATATGGGAAAAGTCGTCACCTTCGTCGTTGTGGAAAGGCCGGCGGTAAATGTCATTTACATATCGGGGAACAAGAAGGTCAAAACAGAAGACATAAGGGACAAGCTGAAGATAAAAACCGGTACTATTCTCAACCTGGACAAGGTGAACGATAGCGTCGCCGAAATCAAGAAACTGTACGCAAGCAAAGGGTATTACGCAGCAAAAGTCACCTACGAGATCGAGACCGAGGGGGGTTACCGGACGGCCCTCCGATTCGTCATCGAGGAACCGCAGAAGGCTTACGTGCGGAAGATCACCTTTTCCGGAAACAATCACCTGAAGGCCGCACAGATCAAGGGCGTCATGAGGACGAAGGAAAAAGGAATTTTCTCCTGGTTCACCGGCTCGGGTACCCTGGACGAAGAGGTCATCGATGAAGACCGGAAGCAGATAGAAGGTCTCTACCATGACAACGGGTACGTAAAGGCCAAGGTAGGCACACCCGACATCGTCATTTCACGGGATGGAAAAACGATATCGATCACTATCCCCCTGGAGGAAGGGAACGAATACAAGATCGGCGATTTGCAGTTCAACGGGGATATTGTTTTCGATCAGGCTGAAATGACGAAGAAGCTGAAAAGCAAGGTGGGAAAGACCTTCAGGTCTTCCCTATTCCAAGAGGACATTACAACCCTCACTGACCTTTACCAGGATAAGGGATTCGCCTTCGCCGACATCGCTCCTCTTACCGCCATCGACGACGAGAATCGCCTGGTCAACATAACCTTCGACATAGCAAAGGGTTCCGAGGTCTATTTCAACCGCATCAATATCGTGGGCAACATCAGGACAAGGGACAAGGTGGTGCGGCGGGAGCTGAAAGTTGCGGAGGGGGACCTTTACTCGAGCTCGAAGCTCAAGGAAAGCAAAAGGAAACTCACCAACACCACGTATTTCAAGAGCGTGGACCTGAAGACGGTCAAAACGGACGAGCCGGACCTCGTCAACCTCGACACCGTTGTGGAAGAGAAGCCTACGGGCACGATCTCTATGGGTGTGGGATACAGCACATACGAGAAGGCCATGGTGACCGGCGGCATCAGCCAGGAGAACATCTTCGGAACAGGGCAGAAAGTGTACTTGAACGCCTCCTTGAGCTCCATATCGCACCTCTACGATCTCACCTACGTGCAGCCCTATACCTTCGACACGAACATAGCGAGCTCTTTCAACGTCTACAATCTGGAGCAAATCTTCCCTACCTACCTTTTCAGCGGGGACGGCGGCTCCGTCACGGAGAGCCGCTTCCTTACGGACTACGTAAGCGCCAGCCTCTCTTACGCCTACGGAACGAACAGCGTCACCCGCGTGGCATCCAATGCCTCGAGTTACCTGCTACGGCAGGAAGGTACCTCGACAACGAGTAGCATAACCCCCGGGGTTCTCTACAATTCCATAGACAATATCCTCAACCCCATGAAAGGGACGATCGCCTCGATGAGTGAACAAATTGCCGGGGGGCCGCTCATGGGGGATGAGAAGTTCTTCAAAACGATCATATCCTGGGGGCGTTACTTTCCCTACAAGTGGGATACCACCTTCTTCTTAAGGGGCACCGCGGGGACCGCAAGGCAGTACGGCGGCGTGCCCGTGCCTGTTTTCGACAATTTCTTCGTGGGCGGCATCGACACGAATAGGGGCTTTAACTATGGCGCGGCAAGTACCCACGACCCTGTGACGGGCGACGTGATCGGCTCCACGAACGAGCTGTTTTTCAACTCCGAGTGGATTTTCAACATATGGAAGCCGGCGGGTTTGAAAGGCGACATATTCTTCGATTACGGCAAAGGCTTCGATAATATGATCGGCTTTCTGGAGCCTTTGCGACCCGCTGCCGGCTTCGGCATACGCTGGTACTCCCCCATGGGCCCCATCAGGTTTGAGCTCGGGTTCAACCTCGACAGGAATACGAGTCCGAGTTTACCGAGACTCGCCCGAGAACCGTTGACTGTCTTCAATTTTTCAATGGGAAAACCGTTTTGACAGGAGGAAGTATGAAAAGAAGTCTGATGACCCTTGCGGCTTTGGTGATGGTGGTCGTCTTTCTGCCTCTCGGGGTATGGGGGCAGACACCCACACCTAAGATCGCCTATGTCGATCTGCAGAAAGTGATGATGGAATCAGATAAGGGAAAAGAGGCGAAAAAGAACCTTTCCGACGAGGTCGAGAAACGAAAGAAGGAGGTCACCCAGAGGCAGGATGAGCTCCAGAAGATGAAAGATGCCCTTGAAAAACAGACGGCCACGATTACGCCCGAGGCGCGTGCCGAGAAGGAGAAGCAGTACCAGGCCAAAGTCAAGGATTACCAGAGAATCACAAGCGACTACCAAGCCGAGCTTCAGCAGAAAGACCAGGAGCTGACCCAGAAAATCCTGAAAGACATCGACGAGGTCGTCAAAAGCATAGGAGATAGCGACAAGTATACCCTCATCCTCGAAAGGACCCATTCAGGTATTATCTATGCGACGCCTGGCATCGACATTACCGACAAGGTGATCTCCCAATTTAACCAAACTTACCAATCGGCGAAGAAAAAGCCTGTGCCCAAGAAATAATGAAGCTTGCAGATATTGCCGCGAGGATAGAGGGGAGACTGTCCGGCAACGGCGAGACCGAGATACGGGGCATCGCTGCCATAGGAGAAGCGCAGGAAGGGGACATCACCTTCCTGTTGAACCGGTCGTTCGAGAGGCAGTTGCCACAGTGCCGCGCCTCTGCCTACGTCGTCGGTCAAGATGCGGACCAGGGGTTGCTCATTGGCAGGAACTTCGTCGTTGTTGCGAACCCTGATCTCGCCCAGGCGATCGCTGCCGAGCTGTTCCAGGCCCCACGGACCTTCGACAAGGGCACAGACGGCAGGGCCCATGTGTGCAAGACAGCGTCAGTCTCGCCGGAAGCTTCGATTCTTCCTTACGCTTACATCGACGAAGGCGCGGTCATTAGGAAAAATGTCGTCGTCTACCCGTTCTGCTTCGTGGGAAGGGAGGTGGTGGTGGGCGAAGATAGCGTCATCTACCCCAACGTATCCATCTACGACAGGACAATCATCGGCAAAAGGGTCATCATCCACGCGGGGGCTGTACTCGGAAGCGACGGGTTCAGCTACGTCTGGGACGGGCGCCGGCACCGGAAGAAACCCCAATTAGGGGTACTCGTGATCGAGGACGATGTGGAGATAGGGGCGAACACATGCATAGATCGCGGCGCTCTTCACAGGACCGTTGTGGAGAAGGGCACCAAGATAGACAACCTCGTGCAGATCGCCCACAACGTATCTGTGGGTGAGAACTCGGTTATGGCGGCGCAGGTGGGCATAGCGGGAAGCGTCTCCCTCGGGAAGCATGTCGTCCTGGGCGGCAAGGTGGGAATAGCTGACCACGTAACCGTGGGCGACAATGTGATGGCTGCGGGGGGCACCGGCATCACGAAGAGCGTCAAGGCCAATTCGATAGTCGGTGGTAATCCCCACATGGCCCAGCGGGACTGGCTCCGAATGCAAGCTTATCTGAAGAGGCTGCCCGACTTGTTTGAACGGATGAGAAACGTGGAAGCAAGACTCTCCCCAGAGGGCGAAGATGATCGAGATCGATGAAATCCTGACCCTTATACCCCACAACTTTCCTTTCCTGCTCGTCGATAGAATCATCGAATACGAGCCCGAAAAACGGATCGTGGGCATAAAGAACGTCACCTTCAACGAGCCTTTCTTCCCCGGCCATTTTCCGGGAAAGCCTATCATGCCAGGGGTTCTCATCATCGAGGCCTTGGCCCAGACAGCCGGCATATTGGCCTTTAAGTCCTTCCCCGACCTTAAAGGTGACGTGCGCTTCATCGGCATAGACAACGCGCGATTCAGAAAGCCGGTGACGCCTGGCGACCAGCTCAGGCTCATGCTGGAGGTGGTCAAGCACCGAAGGGAAATATGGGTATTCGATGGAGCCGCATTCGTGGAAGACAAAAAGGTGGCGGAAGCCCAGATCATGGCAACGCTTCAGGAAAACAAGGAGGGCGTGTGATACACCCTACGGCCGTTATCGAGAAAGGGGCTGAGCTGGCCGATGACGTAGAAATAGGGCCCTACTGTGTCGTAGGTGGAAAAGCAAAGATAGGGCGCAGAACGAGACTCGTCAGTCATGTCTGTATTGCGGGCCGGATGGAGATAGGAGAGCATTGCACCATCCATTCCTTCGCGTCCCTCGGCGGCCCTCCTCAGGACATCACCTACAAGGGCGAAGACACGGCCTGCATCATTGGGGACCGCAACACCATCGGAGAGTACGTGACCATCAACAAGGCCAGCACGAAGGCTGACGGCGTCACCAGGGTGGGGGACGGAAACTTCATTATGGCGTACAGCCACATCGGCCACGATTGCGTGGTCGGAAACGATGTGCAAATGGCCAACGCGGCGACCCTCGGAGGCCACGTTCACGTAGCTGACTTTGCAGTCGTCAGCGGCCTCGTGGCTGTACATCAGTTCTGCAGGATCGGAAGATTCGCTATGGTGAGCGGTCTCACGGGAGTCCCCCAGGACATTCCTCCCTTTGTCATGGCCGCGCATACGGCGGGAAGCAGGGCCACTCTCCATGGTCTCAATGTCGTGGGCCTCAAAAGGCATGGTTTTTCCAGCGACGATATCGCCACCTTGAAGAAGGCCTATCGCCTCATTTTCAGATCGGGGCTTTCTCTGGAAGCGGCCGTCCAAAGGATTGAGGGAGAGCTGGAAGGCGAATACGTGCGCGAGCTTGTCGCGTTTATCCGTTCGTCGGAGCGGGGAATATGCCGCTGAAGGTCTGCCTCATCGGTGCCGGTCACATGGGAAGGATTCACGCCAAGAAGCTGGCAGGGATGAAAGACGTCGCCCTGACCTGCATCGTGGACATCAACCGGTCACGGGCCGAAGAGACTGCTCGGAACTATGGCGTCAAGGCTACAGAGCGCCTCGAGGAGGCCCTCGTCGATGGGGTACAAGGGGCGGTCATTGCTACCACGACGGAGACCCACTTTCCCATAGCACGGGAGTTGCTCGAAGGGGGGGTACATGTGTTCGTGGAGAAGCCTATTGCTGCCGACCCGGGAGAGGCTGAGGCGCTCGTTGAGCTCGCCGCGAAGAACGGCCTCCTCTTGCAGGTGGGACACCTGGAGCGTTTCAATCCAACCTTTCGACGGGCCTGCCGATCTATGGGCACGCCGCTGGCTATGGAGGCCCGCAGGATAAGCGGTTTCACCGGCAGATCTACTGACATCGACGTGATTCACGACCTAATGATCCACGACATCGACCTCGTCCTGTCCCTCGCCAAGGCGGACATCCGGCGCATATCTGCTGAAGGCACGCCGGTGATTACGAAAAAGATAGATGTTGCAAACGCTCGCATCGAGTTCGTCGATGGGTGTGTGGCCAACTTAAGCGCGAGCAGGGCTTCCAATGCGAGGGAACGGCGATTCACCATAGTAGGGAAGGACAGGTATGCGTCGCTCGACATGGCCGAAGGACACATGTTCTCCGTCGAACCTGACAAAAGCGGCAAGAAGAGGTCGAAAACGTACCGGGTGGCCCGGCCCGACCCTGTGAGAGATGAGTTGAGAGCTTTCGTGAGGGCAATCAAGGCGCATAGGAGAGCCGCCGTCGATGGCGAGGACGGCCTTAAGGCCCTCATCGTCGCGAACAGCATCTCAGCGGAGATCGAACGGCTCATCTCGGAAAGAAAAGCTGGTTCCGTTGAATAACAGGGTAGTGATCGTCACCGGAGAACTGTCCGGCGAGGTGCACGCAGCCAACCTGGTGCGCGCCGTCAATGCCCTCTCTCCCATGAGCTTCAGCGGAATGGGCAGCGGAATCCTTCGCGATGCAGGTGTTCATGTAATCGAGGACTACCGGAAGATCTCCATCACCGGCATGGGCTTGATTGATTTGCTCTCCAAGGCCGGCCACATCCGGCGGGCCTTTCGTGTCCTAAAAGAGCACCTATCAAAGACGTCTCCCCGACTTCTCGTACTGGTCGATTTTCCGGGCTTTAACCTACGGCTAGCCCGGCTGGCCAGGAGGCTCGGCATCCCCGTCGTCTACTTTGTCGCCCCCCAGGTATGGGCTTGGCACAAGAGCAGGATGAGGCAAATCAAGGCCAATGTGAGTCTCGTTCTTTCCATTCTGCCCTTCGAAGAGGCGTTCTACCGCCAATGGGGCGTCCCGGTCTCCTACGTAGGCCACCCCTACGGGAAGCTCGTAAGGCCTATCCACTCGAAAGAGGCCTTTTATGAGGTATGCGCCCTAAGCGAAGATGGGCCTGTGATCACGATGATGCCGGGAAGCAGGCAAAACGAGGCGAGAAAGCACATACGGATCCTCGTCGAGGTGATGAAGCATCTGGACCGGGAGGTGGGCCGCCACACCGTGCTTCTGCCCGTGGCCGATACGCTCGCAGCCGATTTCTTCAATCCCTTTCTTAAAGGGAGGGACAACGTGATCCAGGTCCGGGGCCTGGCCCACGACTCTCTCGCCTACTCCGACGCGGCCGTGATTGCGTCGGGCAGCGCCGCCTTGGAGGCTGCGATCCTCGGGGTACCTTCCTGCGTCTTTTACAAGATATCCTACCTTGAGTATCTTGTCGCCCGTATGGTCGTAAAGGTGCCCTACATAAGCCTGCCCAACATAATAGCCGGGAAAGAAGTGTTCCCGGAGTTCGTCGGGTCCGTGAAGCCTGAAAGGATTGCCAAGACCGTTGCATCTATGTTACATATTGATAGGTCCGCTGTGCAGAGAGATCTGGAAGAGATAAGGAACAGACTGACCGCTTCCGGCACCGATCCATACCAGATAGCAGCCCTGGCAATTCTTAGCTTCTTAGAGCAGACACATGGCCCTGTATCTCAGACTGCTTAAGTTTCTCAAGCCTTACTGGGTCAAGCTCGCCTTTGCCATGGTCTTCATGTCTTTTGTGGGCAGCACGGACGGGTTCACCGCCTATTTCGTCAAACCCGTAATGGACCAGATCTTCTTCGAGAAGAACGGCAGCCTGCTGCTCCTCATCCCTGTCGCCATCATCCTTTTCTACCTGGCAAAGGGGGCTGCCGATTATATGCAGGCCTACCTCATGGGTTTCGTGGGCCAGAAGGTGATAACGGACATCAGGAACCTCATTTTCAGGCGCCTTCAATCACAACCCCTCGCCTTTTTCGACAAGACCCCCACGGGGACCATTATCTCCCGCATCACGAACGATATCTCTCTGGTCCAAGGCGCAGTCTCCGATTCCTTTACCGCCGTACTCAAAGACATATTCACCATCATGGGCCTCGTCTTCGTGATCTTCTACCGAGACTGGCGATTGGCCATAGTCGCCTTCATCGTCATGCCCATTGTCACGTACCCCATAGCCTCCTTCGGAAGGAAACTCCGAAAGAACAGCACCCGGAATCAGAGGGCCATGGCCAAGTTCACGAGCTTCTTGCACGAAACGATAACAGGCCAGAGGATCGTCAAGGCCTTTGCCATGGAGGAATACGAATACGGGAAATTCCGGGAGGAGAACGAGAGCCTCTTCCGGATCGTATTGAAACGGTACAAAATAAGGGCCCTCTCTTCTCCCATTACGGACGTGATAGGCGGCATTGCCGTGGCGGTGATCATCTGGTACGGCGGGAATGCCGTGATTTCAGGAAGATCGACGCCGGGGAATCTCTTTTCCTTCATTGCGGCCATGCTTCTCCTGTATGAGCCAGTAAAACGGCTCAACAAGGAGAATCACAACATCCAGCAGGGACTTGCAGCAGCGCAGAGGGTATTCGAGATCATCGATCGACAGCCCGAGATCGCTGACAAGGCCGATGCGAGAGAGCTTGCCCACGTGCAAGGGCTCCTCGAGTTCAAGGCCGTCTCCTTCAGGTACGAAGAGAAGATGGTGCTCAACAACATCAATCTGCGCATCGATAGAAATGAGACCGTGGCCATCGTGGGGGAGAGCGGCGTGGGAAAGACAACCCTCGTCAATCTGATCCTCCGGTTCTATGACGTAGCCCTCGGGTCAATCAGTATCGACGGGATCGACATACGGGACCTCACCCTTGATTCCTTGAGACGCAACATCGCTCTCGTCACCCAGGATGTGATCCTGTTCAATGACACGATCGCAAGAAACATTGTCCACGGCATCGCGGAGGATTCAGCCAAGATGGAGCAGGCGACCCGTTCGGCCTACGCCTATGATTTCATCTCCAGGATGCCGAAGAAGCTGGACACGGTGGTAGGGGAGAAGGGCGTCAGGCTCTCGGGCGGCCAGAAGCAGCGGATAGCCATCGCCAGGGCCCTTTACAAGGACGCCCCTATCCTCATCCTCGACGAGGCAACGAGCTCCCTCGACACCGCGTCCGAGACAGAGGTCCAGAAAGCCCTCGAGAACCTCATGAAAGGCAGGACGACCATTGTAATAGCCCATCGGCTTTCGACCATAATGAATGCAGATCGCATCATCGCTCTCGAGGAGGGTACCATTGTCCAGGAAGGGACGCACCGGGAGCTGATCGAGGTTGACGGACCGTACAAAAGGCTCTACGAGCTGCAATTCAGGGACGAGGCGCAGAAAAAGAAAGTCATAAGGATGGCCAAGAGACCGAGGCATGCTTAAGCGCCTCAAATACCTCATCATGCTCAATCTCCTGCCCCCGGCTGTCTACCTGTTTCTCCTCCTCTTGGGGGCAACTATGAGAATCACGCAGGTAGACCGGGAAAAGGCGGATCGATTGTGGGGGGACGGACAGGGCGTCATCGTCTGCTTCTGGCATGGCAGATTACTCGCCATGCCTTTTGCTTATAAGGGGCGCCGCGCCAAGGTACTCATCTCGCGCCACGGCGACGGTGAGTTCATCGCGAGGGTGATAAGGTACTTCGGCCTCGGCGCAGTCCGGGGCTCCTTCAGAAAGGCATCCGTATCGTCAATACGGGAGATCCTTTCGGAGTTGCAACAAGGCTCTATTGTGGGAATAACGCCTGATGGCCCCAAGGGTCCCCGATACCGCATCAAGCCGGGGATAGTCGAGCTCGCAAAACTGACCCAGCGGCCCATTCTGCCAGTCGCGTACAGCGCGAGCAGAAAGATGGTCTTCTCATCCTGGGACCGCTTTGTCTTCCCCTACCCTTTCTCCAGGGTCCTTTTCCTGTGGGGGGATCCCCTCTACGTGCCCCGGGACGCAAGTGGCAGCGCTGTTGAGGCAAAACGCCAGGAACTGGAGAAGGCCCTCGTTTCCCTGACAGAAGAAGCGGATCGTATGGTATGTGGCAGCTGACCTACAGTCTCCTTGTCTCTCTGGCCCTGCCATTTTTCGTGGTATATGCCTTGACGAAGAAAAAGATCAGGTCCAATCTCGGTGAGCGGCTCTTCCCCAGACCCCTGGACCGGAGCCTCGAGAACGGCGTGTGGATACACGCGGCCTCCCTGGGAGAGGCCGTCATAGCAGAGAATCTAGTAAACTACTTACGCAGGAAAATGACCAATCCATTCCTCATTACGACAAACACGTATTATGCCAGGGACTTGATCCGCATGAAGTTTCACCAATCCCTGGTCGTCCGATCCCTGCCCATTGATCTGCAAGCCCCCATCGTGCGCTTCATGGGCAGGCCGAAGCTCGCCGCCCTTCTCCTCGTTGAGACTGAGATTTGGCCTAACCTCATATGGACGGCCAAAAAGAGGCGCATACCGGTCATAATCGTGAATGGGAGGATCTCGGACCGCACCCTAGGTCGATACTCGCGACTCTCTTTCTTTCTTTCGAAAGTGCTGTCGTCCGTAGACCTAGTCCTCGCCCAATCGGAAGAGCACGCCCGCAGGTTCGTCTCGCTAGGCATGGCCCCCTCGAACGTCGTCAATACGGGGAACCTCAAGTATTACCGCGAAATCGGAGGAAATCCTCACGCCTTCCGTAAAGAGAACGCTGTCACGTTCGGCAGCCTGAAGGAAAAGGAATTGCCCATCCTTTTCCCTGTGATCGACGAAATCAGGAAGCGGTTTCCCGATCTCTCCATTTTCGTGGCGCCCCGTGACCTGAGCCTGGCTGCTGCCATGGAAAGACAACTCTCGGCGCACCATGAGGTAGCGCACTATTCCGTCATAAAGGGGGATCAGGGAGCAAAGGGAGATGTGGTGCTGGTCGATACCGTTGGGGACCTATTCGACATATACGCAAGAAGCATTGTTGCTTTCGTGGGGGGCAGCCTCGCTCCCTACGGAGGTCAGAATGTTCTCGAGCCGCTCTTTGTGGGCACCCCTGTCTTGTTCGGTCCGTACGTGGAAAACTTCAAGACCATAGCCGACGAAATTCTCTCGCGCGGCGCAGGCTTCATGGTACGGGGGGCAGAAGACCTCCTCTCGATCATGACACGCATCCTCACAGACCCTGAAATCAGGCGGGGCCTTGTGGAGGCTGGAAAAACCGTTCTAGAGATGCAGAAGGAAACCATGGAAAAGGCGGCTCATTTCATATCGGAGATAGTATGGAAGAATTCGCGAAGCTCGTAGATTTGATGGAGTCACTGAGGGGAGCACAGGGCTGCCCCTGGGACAAGAAGCAAACGGAGAAATCGTTCAGAACGTTCCTCCTTGAGGAGGTATACGAAGTCGTCGAGGCAATCGATCGGGAGGACCATCAGGCCTTGAAGGAGGAGTTGGGAGACCTACTCTTCCACATCGTTTTCATAGCCCAAATCTGTGGAGAAAAGGGGCAATTCACCATCAGGGACGTGATCAGCGGCGCATACGACAAGATGTACAGAAGGCACCCCCACGTTTTCTTCCCTGGCAAAGAGGCTAAGCCTGTGGAAAAGAGATGGGAAGAGATAAAGAAGGAGGAGAAGGTGGACTATTCTCCCGTTTCTCACGTTCCCCGGATCCTCCCTGCCCTGCTTCGCGCCTACGTCATCTCGAAGCGGGCAGCGAGAATTGGATTTGACTGGGAGAACCTGGAGGACGTCTACGAAAAGATGCGCGAGGAGATGGACGAACTGAGGGAGGCGGAAGCATCGGGCGCCGCTGACCGGATCGAGGAGGAAGTGGGAGACCTTCTCTTTACCATGGCGAATATCTCCCGATTCCACGGCATCGATCCAGAAGCCGCTCTAAGACGCGCGAATGACAAGTTCGTCAAGCGGTTCGCCCACGTTGAGGCTAATCTCGAATTGGCAAAAGGCAACCTTCGAGCCATGGACGCCCTTTGGAACGAAACGAAAAAAAAGGAGAAGGAGGGGAAATAGACCCCCTTCTTATTCGACTTTTACCACATTAGATGCCTGCGGCCCTTTTGGCCCGCTCACGATTTCAAATTCTACGGCCTCCCCTGTCTTGAGTGTCTTGAAGCCATTCTGCTTGATAGCGGAATAGTGTACGAACACGTCCCCCCCGTTGTCCTGCTCGATGAACCCATACCCCTTTGAATCGTTGAACCACTTCACCTTACCTACTGGCATCCTACTAAACTCCTTTCGAAAAGATTGAATAATACTGCTGATTAATGATAATTGAGTCAGAAATAATATGTCAAGGGAAATCTTAAAACAATTTAATGATTCTTTTCTCTTCGACGCATTTGAAGACTTATGAGCCCACGAGCGCTCGAAAGAGAGGTTAATAGAATGAAGCTCCCGGCCCACAGGGCGGGGCTTCCCGGAAAGGAATAAAGTCCAATTCTTGGCGCTCCTCGACCCCGCCCACAGGGTGGGGCTTGCGGAGCGCTCCCGGTCAGCCTCCCGCCGGCGCCCCTCAATATGAAGCTCACGGCCCATAAGAGGGGCGGGAGCACGGACGCTTCCTGGTCACGCATATCCCAGCTCAGCGAGCCTCTCTTCGCCCATTCCGATAAAATGTGCCACTTCGTGCACGAGCGTTATCTCTATCTGTTCTTCCAGCTCTTCGACGGTCCTGCACATCCTCTCGAGAGGCCCCTGAAACAGGAATATCGTGTCGGGAAAAAGGGAGGGCGCTGAGACCGACCGTTCTATCATCGGAACGCCTTGAAAGAGCCCGAGGAGATCCTCGCCAGGATCGATGCCCATCTCGCGCTCCATGTCCTGGGAAGGCGCCCTCCGCACGGCAATGACGAGATTGTCGAGGTGGCGCCGTATCTCCTCTGGTATGCGCTCAATGGCCGTCTCTACTATTCGATCGAACGCCTTTCGGCTCACCCTCATTTTGCTAACGTGCCCCCCGATGCCCTTGGCTTCTCAGGCGCCTCTCTCGGATTCTATCATCGGCACTGCCAAGGCACAAGCTGAACAAGTATCGCAACTCGTGCACTCGTCGGAGCGGTCGGCCGCTCCTCTCGGGCCTGATATTAGGGTTTTGCTATCTATTGTATGGGGGCCGTGACAAAACCACGGTGTCAGGCATAATATATGGCAGCCTGACCCTTTCCCGCAAGGCGGATGAGGCCCTGTTTCGAAAGGGAGGCACCTTTGCTCGCCCCGGTATGATCGAAAAGCTTGCCGGGGTTTCGATTACGCTTCTTCGTATCGGAGGAAACGGACTATGATAAAGGGCGTTCACCGGGTTGCGGGACCCGATCTTACGGACAGCAGGGACTGCAACGTCTACCTCATCGATATGGCAGAGCCGGTGCTCATCGATAGCGGATTCGGAATGGCATTGGACGAAACGATCGCCAACATCGGGGCCTCGGGCGTTCTCCCTTCCTCCATCGCGGCAATCATACTAACCCACTGTCACATAGACCACATGGGCGGCGCATCCTCCTTGAGGGAGCGTCTTGGAGCTCGACTCTACATGCACGAGCTTGACGCGGACATCGTCGAGCGCGGTGATGATAGGCTGACCGCGGCGTTCTGTTTCGAGGTCGAGTTCCACCCTTTGATGATTGACGTGAGGATCAGGGGCTCCGAAGGGCAGATCCCCTTCGGCGCGGACAAAATCTCATTTCTCCACACGCCGGGCCACACGCCCGGTTCCATCTCCCCTTACATCGACACCGACGCAAAGAGGATCCTCTTCGGTCAGGATCTCGGCGCGCCGCTTTTGGCCGACTTCGATTGTGACCCGAAGGCATGGCGCCGATCAATGGAAAGGCTTCTAGGGCTGGAAGCCGATGTCCTCTGCGACGGCCATTCGGGGATCTACGAGCCCCGGCGGACCGTCTCTGCGTACATCCGCCATTTCAT
>CAYZAF010000082.1:0-3474 GCA_964476435.1 uncultured Syntrophaceae bacterium | reverse complement strand
CTATTTCGACTTTGCGGAAGTCCTGCTGCAGGTATCGATCGTGATGGCCTCGGTCGCGATCCTTTCGTCATCCCGCCAGGTCTTCTATTTCTCCCTTGTCTTCGCCGCGATTGGCGCCATTCTCTCCTTCAACGGGTTTACGACGGTGCTGCGCCTACCCTTGTTCAAGTAAGGGGAGCTGGGGGATCAGGGTCTTATTCCAATTCTAACTCAGCGCTATCTTTGTTGCCTTCGTCATACGTTCCTCGATGTACTGCAACTGTACAACTTCGTCGCTCCTTCCTCGGCGCCTCGATATCGCTATGATTTAGAATTGGAATTACCGCTCGTACTTGATTGCCGGCCCGGTCGAGAAGTGGAAGATGGGCCTTTCAGCCTTCAGTATGTTCATCGGGCAGTGCTTCAGTCCCCTGGGTATGTAGACAAGGCAGCTCTTCGTGAGCAGATGCCTCTCGTCATCGAGCCACAACTCCACCTCGCCTCGGAGCTCCCGGGGGTCTTCGGAGTCGCTGCCGAAGAACGCGAGGACTTCGTCGAACTCATGGGTATGGGCCGGGGGTGAATAGGCCGTTCCTTTCTTGAACCAGACGGTCTCGACGTAGAAAGCCCCTTTTGCGACGTTGCCGTCGAGATAGGCCAGAGGGGTCCTCACGTCGAACCCGTCTTTTTTCTCCCCATACTTCTCAGACTCCGGCTTCGGCTCTGTGATTATCAGCCTTCCATACTTGGACTGGGCCATTTCCCCCTCCTTTTCGTTCTTTCCTTTCCCGCATGGTAGCTGGACAACGAAGCCTAAGTCAAGGATAAAGATTGGGCCGATCCTTCATTTAAGACGCTCGTGCCGGGAAGGAAGGATGCCTGTCCCTCGTTTCCCGGAGAGGGAAGGGACCAAGCCCTGTCTTCCCATGTCGGCATCGCATGGCCCTCATCTAGCCGGTTTCGGGGTCAATTCGACTAAAAGCCAAAGCGACAGGATTCCTGTCAAGAGAAGAGGCGGACACATCTTTTCACTCGTTCATGAATATCTGAATCTCCTCGGTGGCATCAATGGAGAATTCAATTGTCTTCCCCTCCCGGCCCGCCGCCCTCCGCGCCGGCGACAGTTTCGAGTATATCCCTTCCAGGATATGAACGTCCTCACGGCGGTCATAGGTATGTGCCGCAAACACGTGATGGGGAGGCTGATAGTAGCCCCTGATAAGTGATCTCTTGATGTGGCAGAAATGTCCTGTTTTTCCCGCAACGCTGTCTATGAACTTTAGTCCCTTTTCCGGGGAAGAGAATATGGCCAACGCTTCACTGCCGGGCGTCATCCTATTGATGACAACGTAGACTTCCAAAGGAATGCACCTTCCTGACGATGGGCTTCCTGTTTCTTTTATCGTACACCAGTCAGAGAAAAAGGCAAGAGAATTCTCATAGTTGGATAATCGGACTCTCCAATAGTTCTTGCCTTTCACCCAATAGCGCAGAAAAGGAGTATCATCTATATGAAACCCGGCAAAGAAGGTATCCCGCGGTCTTAAGGGAAACCCATGAAGGTGCATATCGGGACATCGGGATGGAATTACCGCCACTGGAGGGGCCCCTTCTATCCGGAGGGGCTGAAATCGCAGCAGTGGCTCGCCTTCCACGCGCAGCGCTTCGACACCCTTGAGCTGAACGCCACGTTTTATCGGGAGGCAAAGGCGGCAACCTTCGAGAAATGGCGCGACACGGTCCCGTCCCGCTTCTTATTCTCCGTGAAGATGTCGCGATTTATCACCCACATCAAGCGGCTCAAGGTGGAGTCGGCCTCGATAAAGCGCTTCTTGGGAAATGTTTCGGTTCTCGCCGATAAGCTAGGGGTCATCCTCATTCAGCTTCCCCCTTCCCTCAAGTTCGACGCCGGTCTCGTCGCGGACTTTCTTGGCCTCCTCGACCCGGCGTGCCACTACACCGTAGAGGCCCGGAATGAGAGCTTCATCACGGACGAGTTTTTCTCCATGCTCAAGGAGCGCAACGCGGCCTGGTGCATCTCGGAGACTGCCGGCCGCTACCCCTATTCTGAGGCGCTCACCGCTGATTTCGTCTATGTGAGGCTCCACGGCAGGGAGCGCCTCTATGCGTCGACCTATCGGGACGACCAGCTTCGCGGCATCAAGGAAAAATTGGCGGCCTGGGGCAAAGAAACATTCGTTTACTTCGACAACGACTTCATGGGTTACGCCCCGCAGAATGCGCTGACGCTGAAAGCGATGTTCGACTAAGAGCGGCAGGCCCCGATCTGCGGTCTACCTCATCCCGGACAGAGCCCATAGGTAGAGGGAGGCAACCGATCCGTAAGGTGAGTATCGCCGGCGGTAGCGCTCGAACTGCTCTCTGGTGAGCCTATTGAGCCCGTACAGGCTCATCATGGCGCGCCTTATGGCCTGATCTCCCCAGCTGAGAACATCCGGCCTGCGCAGGGAAAAAAGCAGGAGCATTTCGGCTGTCCAGACGCCAACGCCGCGCAGGGACGACAGTTGATCGATGATGTCTTTGTCCGTCATTTCATGGAAACGCGAAAAATCTATTTCACCACGCACTGCGGCGCCGGCTATTCCCTTGATATATTCCGCCTTCCTGGCCGACAGCCCGCACTTCTGCATATCGGAGATATCCGCCCCTTCGATACGGTCCGGCGTAATCTTCCCGAACAGCACGCGGAGTCTTCCCCGTATGGCATTGGCAGCCTTGTTCGATATTTGCTGCGCTACTATACTCATGACGAGTGCGTCGAAAGGGTCGGGTCTAATTTCTCTCTCGATCGCGCCGATCATCTCGATGGCGGCGCCGAGCTTTTGGTCGCGCCGCTTCAGATGGTCGATTTCCAATGGTCCGTAACTGAATATTTCCATCCTCAGCTCTTTCTCCGGTACGATTGCCTCGGGAGCTCCCGAGCTTTATGCAGGCATACTACAACGATATCCATCCATTCACCCCTGCGGCTAGAACGCTCATCACAGCATTACATTAGCCAATACGCTTTTCAATTTCAACTTGTGGTGTCTCGCCGTGATCTTCACGGAGAGTTGTGAAGCATCAACAGGACGAACTCCTCTGTATTCAGGGCCTCGATTCTCTCCATAACTCCTCTCGGTGGTGAAGCTCTAAGCAAACGTGAGAGACGAGCTCGTGCCGTAGACTCTCTCTTGAGCCGCAATCCAACTCTTGACATGACGTTCCTCAAGGAAGTGGCAGTTCGAAGTATGCAATCATAGGTGCTGGCAGCAGATTCTTGAAGGGGGTGTAATCCTCACCCATCGGCCTTGCTGCCTGCCAGAGTGAAAACTTCCTCTTCTAATTTCGGGTTATTCGAATGTTTTTATTCGAATGTTCCTCTTGCAATAGCGTCTTACAGGTGGTACTCAGTGATATTGCGGAGGAAAGATAGAATGCGATGGATGTCCCTATGTTAGGACGAGGGGATGGACAAGGAAGGCCGATGAGAAT
>CAYZAF010000081.1:0-5835 GCA_964476435.1 uncultured Syntrophaceae bacterium | reverse complement strand
GTGATCTCCTCGCCTCCGATCAGAATCTGTCTCTTGCCATGGCACTGAGGCGTCTCGAACACGGGGAGGCTGCAGGGGCAGAGACCATCGTGACCGCGTGCCCCTCCTGCATACGGGGAATGACCATGGCAAAGACCGCTGTAAAGAAAAAGGTGAACATCCTGGACATCACCCAGCTCGTCTGGAAGGCGCTCGAGGCAGGCAATACCGCATAGCAAGCAAAGGCCATCGAGCCAGCTGGACCTAAAGGCGCCGAGGATGGGTATCGTGCGCACAAATCCGACAAGGAGTGAGAGAGCATGTATCCTGAGGACCTCAAATACAACCCCGAACACACGTGGCTTCGGCTGGAAGGGCCTACCATGGGCCGGGTGGGCATCACGGACTACGCGCAGAAACAGCTCAAGGACGTTGTCTTTGTGGAGCTTCCGGAAAAGGGGACGGCGGTCGTCCACATGGAGCCCTTTGGGGTCATCGAGTCGGTCAAGGCAACGAATGACCTGTACAGCCCGGTGAGCGGCACTGTCATCGAGGTGAACGGGGCGCTCACGGACGACCCCTCCCTGGTCAACAAGGACCCCTACGGGGCGGGATGGATGGTCGTCATAGAGCTGGCGAAACCCACAGAGACAGGGAACCTTATCCCGGCCGAAGCATACAGAGCCGTCATAGGGGAATAGGGCCCGCTTCTCCCGCGAGCGAACTCCCGACGGCGCCGTTCTTTGACCCCGTGGAAATGGCGTTTTCCCCAAGGGGCTGCAAAAATCTCTTGACAAATGTATATCAATGTATCACAATAATGCCATACTGTTAAACCCAAACCATCAGCGATGATGGGACGGAAAGCCACCGGGTCCGCAATCAATCAACCCTGCTTTCCCTATAAGCGAGACAGCCGGGCTGCCAGTAGAGACTCTGTGCGGGAAAAAGCGGATTCAGCCAATGCCCGGCCGTCCTTGCGGCGGATGCCGGGTGCCCATCCTAAAGAGAAATGCTAAAAGGGCCATCCGCTCTTTCGAAGGGGGTGCGCATGGGAAGGCAGTCCAAAAAGCGGATCGTCAATAGGCCCGGCGCGATCGAGAGGAAGGCACTCCTCCAGATAGCGAAGGCTCTCATCCTCGGCATGCGAAACAGCCTCACCGATCCCATTGCGTGCATAAAGCAGCGTGTCGTCGAGGAACTCGCCGCGGTCCTCGGCATGGAGCGGTGCGTCATCTTCAAGATCTGCCGGGAGCAGGCAAACGGAACGCCGAAAGAGTTCTGCGAGATAGCAGCCGGGGTGCCCCTAGAGGAGTACGGACCGGATTTGCGGAAACCATCGCCCCTCGATGCCCACCCCGACATAAAGGCTGCCGTGGAGAGCGGGGGGGTCCTCGTCATCAACCATCCCTTGAGGGACGAGCGCACCACCTACTTCAAAGGCATCATCCAGGCAAAGGACATAACGGAGATCGCTTACGTACCCCTTCCCATTGAGGAGGACGGGTCTACGGGGGTCATCGTCTTTGACGCGGTGCACGGCAGATCGTTCACTCCGGACGAGATCGAGTTCTGCTCGGAGGTGGCCGAGCTTTTGGGCATGCTCGTCGGGCAGGAGAGGATCGTGCTCCAGCATTTCAGGGACGCAGTCATCAACAGGGTGGTGCCTCTGGGAGGTTTCGCCAAGAGGCTTCAGGAAAACCTGAGGACCACCCTCGACTACATCGAGATCATCCGGAAAGAGGCAATAGAGATAGACGGCCTCCTCCCGAAGAGGGTGAACGGAGGGCTGTAAGGGGCCAGGGCGATCCCTTCTTTCGAGACTAAAGGAAAGGGCAGGAGGATAGAGGAACGGGTATGGCAAGAAGCGGCGCTGTCCGGACGGGCAGACCTCGGGGTGGAAGGTGCCCCGCCTCTCGCAGCAAAGCGTATCCGGCCTGTCTTGCCATCGACCAGGTCGTCGAGGGTATCTCCACGGCGCTCATGAGGGCCGGGGCGGGAAAAGTTGAGGCCCTGCTGCCCGAGGGGCCAGTGAGGCTTGCAATCGACGAGGAAGAGATGGATAAGGCGTTCGCCACCCTTGGCAGCACCATAACCAGGGGTGCGGCGGTGACGATTATCGGGGAACTCGTCAGGGTCAAAACTGGTGAGGCTGAGGAAGGCAAAGGGTGCGCCCTCCTCTCCGTTTCCGTCACCGGAGGCCAGGCAGCAGCAAAGACAATGGTCCGTGACGCCCTGTCCGTGGTGCGGGCAACCATCAAGAAGCAGAGCGGCCTCTTGAGGTTCTGGGAGGGGCGCGGCGAGATCCGGCTCAGCCTCTACCTTCCCGTCAAGCACAACCCCTGAAAAGAAATTCCGTCCCTTTGGCTAGACGTTCGCATCATCGAGGCAACAACCTTATGATGCCCAGCGAGGCTTAGGGAGACGTACTATCGCGCCGAAAGGGGCGAACACGAGAGTCTGAAGCAGGCCATGGGGACGTGGAGGGAGGAAGATCGTCCTCGTCGGTCAACACATACCCCTTCTCCCTGAACAACTTAAGGCACGTATCGACCACCTCCGGATCATAGCGCGTGCCCCGGTGCTCCTCAATCTCATCCAATGCCGCATCGACCCCCCGGGCGGGCCTGAACGGCCGGTGGGAGGCTATAGCTTCGACGACGTCCGCGAGAGCAATGATTCTCGCCTCGAGAAGCACGCTGTCCCCTTTGAGGCCGCGAGGGTAACCTGAGCCGTCGAGTCTCTCGTGATGCTGGTATACGATCTCGGCGATCGGCCAGGGGAACTCCACGTGCTTCAGGATGTCGTAGCCTGTCACCGCGTGGTCCTTGATCAGCTCAAGCTCGTTCTGCGTGAGCTTCCCCGGCTTGCTCAGGATCTCCGCAGGGACAGCTACCTTCCCGATATCGTGAATCACGGCCGCTATCCTGATTCCTTCGATCACGTCGGAGGGGAGGCCCATTGCGGTCGCGATAGAGCGGGCAAGGTCCGCCACCCGTCTCTGGTGCCCGGCCGTGTAAGGGTCCCGCATCTCGACGACCTGGACAATCGTCTGTATGGTTCCCCCTATGGCCTTCCTCAAGTTCTCCAGCGTCGACTCGAGCTTCTCCTCCGCCTTTCTCCGTTCCGTGATATCCTGATTTGTTCCGTAGTACCGGATAACGCGGCCAGAGGCATCCCTGCTCGCGTGTATGCGCACCGTGACGTAGCGCACGTGGCCATCGCGGCGGACGATCCGGTGCTCCGCATCCTGGACGAACTCGCGTTCCGTGCTTGCGAGGCGTTTCTCCCCCAGTTGCCTGAAGATCCACATGTCATTCGGGTGGACGAACCGCCGCCCATACTCTTCCCTGGCCATCCGGTAGCCCCCTTCCGCCTCTGCCGTGGTACCGTAAACAGCATAGAAGGGATCATTGAAGACGAAATCGTCCGTGGTCAAATCGACCTCCCAGTAGACGATGCGGGTAAGGTCCATGGCCTCGGACAGCTTGAGCTGGCTCGCGAGCAATGCCTCTTCTGCCTCTCTCCGGGCGGTGACGTCCTGGACCGTCCCCTCGAAGTAGAGCACCTCCCCTGCGGCGTTGCGGACAGCGCGGATATTTGAGCGGACCCAGATTTTCGCTCCGTCCTTTCGGAGGCGCTGCCGCTCGTAGCCTTCCACAAAACCCCTCTCTTCGAGAAGCCTTACGAACTGCTGATAGTCCTCGCCATGCACGTACGACCCGCCTGCGTTGCTTTTGGCTTTTGCCATCAGCTCTTCGGTGGATTCATAGCCAAATATGCGGGCGTAGGCAGGGTTGGCGGTCACGAAAGTCTGCTGCGGCGTAATTTGAAAAATCCCCTCCAGGGAATGCTCGAAAATGTCCCTGTACCTCTCTTCGGTCTGCCTGAGGGCCTCTTCGGCGACTTTTCGCTCGGTGGTATCCCTCACGTAGACGAGACCGGTCGGCTCTCCCTGATACACGGTCATGGCCATGGATATTTCAGCGAAGATCGTGGTGCCATCGCGCTTGATGCCCTTGAATTCGAGCCGGGAAGGTGCGGGCTCGCCGCGCTGCCACTTGGCGCTGTACGCGGCGACCATTTCCCGGTCGTCCGGATGCACGGCGATGTATAAGTCCTTTCCTGCGATCTCCTCACGACTCTCGTAGCCGAATATCTCAAGCAGCTTCTGGTTGACGAAGATAGGGATGTCGCCTTTGACGAGAGCGACGCCGTCGTTCGAGTGCTCGATGGCGATGCGGTAGCGCTCCTCCGATTCTGCGAGCTGAGCCTCGGCCCTCTTCCGCTTTGTGATGTCCAGTGCAAAGACCGCTATCCTCGATACTGCGCCGGCGCAATCGAGGACAGGGTACATGTAGTTGATGAAGTCCCGCCCTGCCCGGCTGTCTTCGAAGATCACCGGCTTAGCGGACTCGACAATCTCCCTGGCGTATGCCTTCCTCTGCTCGGTGAAGCCTTGACTATCTAAATGGAAAAGGCTCTTCCCCGTGAGATTATCTCCGTCTCTGCCGAGAGAACTGGCGAGGGCAATATTTGTCACGATGGCAGTCCCATCGCGGTCCATCAAAAATGCGGGGTGGGGAATGGCATCGACCAATACCCTGAGAGATTCCTCGCTCTCGCGCACAAGCTGCTCTGCCTTTAGCTTCGAGCCCGACTCTTTCTTCAGCCACTGCATCTGTCTGCGCAGGGAAAAGTAAAGCAAGAATCCAGTGGCAGCGACGAAGGCCCACCCTTTGTATATGACGATTTTCTCGATCACACCCACGTCATGGGCAAGGGCTGGGAGGGCAAGTCGTGACAGCACCATCCAGAGGCAGGCAAAGAACGCGTAAAGCACGATCGTACGCAGGGCTACTCGCGTATGCTTATCCGACATGCAACTCCTCCCGCATCCCTGCTTCAAGTCGGGAAAAACATCCTCTAGAGGATTGTCGGAAGATAGCGGGGAAAACTAAGGGCGATCAGATTACGGGCACGAGGGCCATCAGGTTGGCGCACGGGACATCCTTAAGGGCACGACCCATGGCCGATGGGGACGACGGTCGAGCATTGGCTGAAAAGATCACTCGACAAAAGCGGGATTCTTGGTCAGGACGCGCGCTGCCAGACAAAACCCAAGGTATGGCAAATGCCCCCGCATTACCCCGCACATGAGCTAAAAACGCCATGTGCGGGCCCCCTTTTTCTTCAAAAAATTGTGTTCAGGCACCATGGCGCTCACCCCTGCTCGAACTTGTACCCTACCCCGTAAACCGATTGGATGAAGTCGGCCTGGGGATCGACGGCAGCAATCTTCCTTCGCAGCTTCTTGATGTGGCTGTCGATGGTCCGATCGCTCACGATGCGCTGGTCGGGGTAGATCCGCTCCATGAGCTGGCTGCGCGAATAGAGCCTTCCCGGGCTGGCAACGAGAAAATTGAGAAGGGTGAACTCGACGGCGGTCAACTGCAGATCGCGTCCGTGAAGGGTCGCCCTGTAGCGGGACTCGTCGAGGGCAAGCCCGCTTTCCGAAAAGGCAGGGCGGTCGCCCGTACGGCGAAGCACGGCCTTGACCCGGGCAACAACCTCGCGAGGGCTGAAGGGTTTGCAGATGTAGTCGTCGGCGCCCAGCTCCAGGCCGAGGAGACGGTCGATCTCTTCGATCCGGGCCGTGACCATGATGATAGGGACCGAAGAAAACGTCCGTATCTCTTTACAAATCTCAATGCCGTCACAGCCCGGCAGCATCAGATCGAGGAGGATCAGGTCGGGGTGATGCTCACGCACCCACTCCACGACGCCAAGGCCGCTCTCCAGCCAATGGGGCTCGAAAGCGGCCTGTTTGAGGTAGTCGCTCAAAACGCTCGCGAG
>CAYZAF010000080.1:0-4490 GCA_964476435.1 uncultured Syntrophaceae bacterium | reverse complement strand
GCGCTTTTAGCTCCGGCGCGGGTCCGTGAAAAGGACCTCTACCACGTCCCTCACTACCTGTTCGTCAGTGATGCCCTCAGTCGCCTCTTGCGGGAAATCCACCCTCTCCTTGAAATGGGCGGCAATCTCTTGAAAAAGCTCGACCCTCGGCAACGGGTCCAAGGCATCCCTTCGCACGAGGGCCTGAACGGCGATGTCCGCCTCTGTCTGGGACGTGTGCTGTCTCAAACGGGCAACGAGAACGGGATAGGCCCGAAGGGAGTTGTATTTGTGCGGCATGAGCTGCTCCAGATCTGGCTTGCGCACCTTCGGCTCCCGGATGACCATGGTGTTTGCAGCGATGTCGCCGAGGCGCTGGGATCTCCGGCTCACGATGCATGAGACGCCGCCCACCAGGTAGCAGAGGGGCAGGCTGTCGATCAGCCGAAGGATGTTTCTCATTACTATCTGGCCGGCAGAGAGCCGCATGCCCTCGGCATCGACCACGCGCAGACCGAGGAGCCTCTTGCCGATGGTCTGTCCCTTGTAGCGCCACTCGCAGACCATGGCGTAGCCCATGGAGACGATAAAGAAGGAGATGATCTCTGCGGCGCGGGCCACGTCCGCGCTGATAAGGGATGTGAGCGTTATCCCCATGCTCACCATAATGAGCGCCACGGAAACGGACGCGAGGTCCACGGCCCAGGCCACGAATCGGGCGATGGGCCCTGCGGGGATGAGGGCAAAAGTGACCCCCTCGGGCGTCCGATAGGATACTGCGCTAACCCCTCCCACGACTCCCTCCTTTGAGCCTGCCGGAAACGCTCAGAAACAGCACCACGCCGATCAGCTCTATCGCCCCAAAGGCTATCTTGCCTGCATAGGGGATCACCGGCTCGTGGTACTGGGAGAAAAAAGCCTCGACCACCCCTGCCCAGACGAGCATTATTGCAAGGCCCGCGAGGAGGGTCACCAAGTCAGGGACTGCTTGGCGCAGGCGCTCTTTCAAGGACAAGCGCCTTCGGGAGCCGATGATGGCCCCTGCCAGGATAAAACCCGCCTGTCCGGCCACGAGGATCGCCGGGATCTCCACGACGCCGTGGGGTAGCAGCCATCCGAGGAGGAAAGGTGCCTGTCCCGCGGCAATGTAGTCGATCGCGACTGCCCCCAGGATCACGCCATTGTAGAGAAGGAGAATACCCGTGCCGATGCCCCAGGTGAATCCAAGGGCGAACGTGAAGAGGGAGACCCTCGCGTTGTGCGTCATGAGGAAGGCGGAGAAAGCGGTCTTCTCCCCCTTGAGCCTGTCCCGACCGGCAGCCATCCGCTCCTCACGGGCCACCCTCTTGGCTGGGTCTATCCTCAGCTGAGAAAAGGGCATAATGATAGCGCGGGCCTCCTTGTCCAGACTCACTGCGAAAGCACCGACGGAAAAGCCGAAGGCGGTGATGGCGCACGAGAGCACGAAGGCCGGCGCGTGGGCGCGAAACACCCGGGGAAAGTCCTCGAAGAACCAGTGGATCGGACTGAAGCCGCGCCTTCTTCCCCTCGCCTCGTGGACGGAGGCATAGGCGCGGGCTACCAGGGATTCGAGATAAGCGCGGATATCTGTCTGGGCGGAAAAGCCCGCCACTTTGACGAGGGCCGCAGATGCGCGCTGATAGAGGTAGTGGAACCGCTTGATCTCAGGGAGATCCAGCCTGCGAAGGGGTTCGGCTTCCTCCCTGTCCAGCATGGATTCCAGCTCGGCCCAGTATTGCTCCTCTTCCTCGATGAACCGCTCCAGATCGATGATCACAGGACCTGCCTCTGTTTGATGCTCACGTATCGGGACACGAGGTCGATGCAGAGGTGCTCATGGTTGACGAGCGCATATTCGACCCCCCTGCCTCTGAGGCTGCGCTTGAGCCGCTCAAGATCGTGCCAGAGGGCGTGGCCGCTCAACCCATCGTAGATATCATCCACGGACGCGACCCCTGGGTCCGAAAAAACGGGGCGGGCCCACTGGGGCCTCAGGGTGGTCACGATGACGAGGTGCTGCCGACAGACGAGGTCCACCCCGCGAGCAAAAGTCTCGGCCAGCATGGGATCATCCAGGTCCGTCAGGATCATGATGAGAGAGCGCCGCTTGATCCTGTGGCGAATGAACGTGAAGAGCTCCTCGTAATCCGGATTCACCATGCGGGGGCGGAGGCTGAAGATCCGCTCCCTGCACGCGTTATAGTGGAGCAATCCTGCCCTGGCGCGCATGAAGGACTCCACCCCGTCGCTGAAGGCAGCAATGCCGAAGAGGTCGCCCTGCTGCCGCGCTGCCAGCCCGAGTACGAGGGCCGCTGCGATGAACCGCTCGAGGTGCGTCCTGCCATAGGCGATCGAAGGCGCCCCGCCCCTGGCGTGTCCTGAGCTCCCGAACGCCTCGAGACGCCTCGCGCCCAGCCTGGAGAAGTCGATAGCAACGTACACTTCCTGGGTGCGTTCGATCTGAAAGACTTTGGTTATGGGACGCCTTCTCTTGGCCGTGGCCTTCCAGTGAATCTCGTCATAGCCGTCGCCGGCCGCATATTCCCGCAGTCTCTCGAAGTCTCTCCCCTTGCCCTGTTGGCGGCGGACGTGCAGGCCTAAGGTTCCCCGGTTGAGGAAAAGTCCTGCGAGGGCCTTTCTTTCAAGCTCCAGGCTGGGATAGACGCGCACCTCGCACGCCGTCCGCTGGCGCCTCCGGAAGTCCCACAAGCCGAGGAACGAAGAGGTCTCCACATAGCACGCGTCGATGGAGAACCGGCCCCTGTCAAGGGGGGTGCAGGGCCACGAGAGGTATGCCGAGGCCTCGCCTGCCCTTAAGGGGACCGCAACAACGTCAAAGGGGCTCGCGATCTCAGCGGGAAAAGGCAGACCGACCCGGATTTCGCCTCCGGCCGTGCGTCTTCTCTCCACGCCAAGCCCCAAGGTCCCCTCCCTGTCTCTGATCATGCGCGCCAGAGGGGGCAGTCTCACCTCGATGCCGCGGGAGCCGAGGCGTGCGCAGGCGCCGTCGATGATTGCTACCAGGATGAGGGCAGACCCGGCCGCAAGACAGAAGGCGCTGCCTTTCTGCCCCACCAAGGCAAGGAGCGCAAGGCAAGGGATGAAAACAGCATAGCAGACAAGGAGGCGCAAGGTCGGCACGATCATCGAGGTACCGCCACCTCCTGGAGAATCCGGTCGATCACCTCCCTCCCCGTGTATCCCTCGATCTCGAATTCCGGCCTAAGCAGAATGCGGTGCCCGAGCACAGGCAGAGCCATGGCCTTGACATCGTCGGGGGTGACGAAGTCCCTCCCGTCCAGAGCAGCGCAGGCGCGACTCGCCAGGAGCAGGCCCTGGGTGGCCCGGGGTCCGGCCCCCACCTGGATGCTCTCGTGACTGCGCGTCGTCCGGACGAGGTCCACGAGATACTCCATCAGCTCGGGCCGCACCGTGATCTGGCTGAGGCACTGGCGCAGGCTTTCAAGCTCATCGGCGTCGATCACCTGGCGGACTCCCGCGGCGGCGAGCACTGCCTCCGGGGTGTCCCGGCCGAGCATGCGGCGGGCCAGGGCCAGTTCCTCTTCCCTTTCAGGGTAGTCCATGGTGATCTTCAGCATAAAGCGGTCTTTCTGCGCCTCCGGAAGGGGGTAGGTGCCCTCGTACTCTATAGGGTTCTGGGTAGCGAAGACCGTGAAATTCGCCGGCAGCGCATAAGTGGCCCGGTCGATCGTCACCTGCCGCTCCTGCATGGCCTGGAGCAGTGCTGATTGGGTCTTGGCCGGCGCCCTGTTTATCTCGTCGGCGAGGAGAAAGGTGGTGAAGACAGGCCCTCTGGCGAGAATGAATTCGTCTGTCTTCAGGTTGAACACGTTGGTGCCGATGATATCGGCAGGCATGAGGTCCGGCGTGAACTGGATGCGGTTGAAGTCGCAGGCGAGCGTGTGGGCCAGGGTGCGCACGAGGAGGGTCTTGGCAATGCCCGGGACGCCCTCTACGAGGGCGTGCTGATTCGTGAAGATCACTATGAGGGCCTTGTCCACGACTTCCTGCTGCCCGATGATCACCTTTGCCACCTCCTGCCGTGCGGCCAGGAGCACCTCCTTGAGCCGATCTATCGTGTTGTCCATGAATGTCAACGCCTCCCTAAGTCAGCAATTAATGGGGTTCAGCACCCCCTCCAGTGGCGAAGCCACATGGAGCCTCCCCGCTCACCCTCGCTTCGCTCGTTGCAATTTAATGGGGTTCAGCACCCCCTCTCCTCCATGTCCGCTTCCTCGCTGCCACTCGCCCCTCATTCTCCCCCCTTCACGCTTTAGGACGCGCCACGAGCCGGCTGATCCTCCTGTACGCATCCACGGGGCTGCGTATTCTCCTCGGACGGCTCAAATCCCCTTGAACGATCTCCGACATCTGGCTTATCAGGAATGAAACGTTGCGCCCCCCATGGGAAAAGGAATTCTCCCACTCGTTGACGCACGCCGCCACCACGTCATTGGGGGGGATGTTCC
>CAYZAF010000079.1:0-3193 GCA_964476435.1 uncultured Syntrophaceae bacterium | reverse complement strand
TGACCTCTTTGTCCAGGACGGGTATCCTTGAAATAGTACATGACACCTTCTGGCGAGCGTTCGTTCTTGCAGTAAGCTGCTGGAGGAGACATGACCCCGCCCGACCTCAAACGTAAACTTACTGCAATTCTCAGCGCCGATGTCAAAGGGTACAGCCGCCTCATGGGGGACGACGAGGAGTGGACCGTCCGGACCTTGAGTGCCTATCGAGAGGTCATAAAGAACCTCGTCGGCCAGCACCGTGGTAGGGTGGTTGATGCTCCGGGAGACAACCTTCTCGCCGAGTTCGCGAGCGTGGTGGATGCAGTGCAATGTGCCGTCGAAGTCCAACAGGTGCTCAAGGCGAAGAATGCCATGCTGCCCGAGAACCGAAGGATGGAGTTCCGCATCGGGATCAACCTCGGCGACGTGATCGAGGAGGGGGACGCGATCTACGGGGACGGGGTGAACATCGCCGCCCGGATGGAGGGTCTGGCCCAGCCGGGGGGCATATGCCTCTCCGGGAGCGCCTACGAGCAGATCGAGAACAAGCTCCCCTTGCAGTACGAGTACCTCGGAGAGCACGAGGTGAAGAACATCGCCAAGCCGGTCAGGGTATACCGGGCGCAGATAGAGCCGGAAGCTGCACCTCTCAAGGGCGCAGTGAAGAAACCCCTCGGGAAACGGGTGTCCAAGGCTGCCCTGGGTATAATAGCCGTTGTGGTGGTCGCGGGGGCCGCATCCCTCTATCAGTTTGTCCTTCGCCCCTCTCATTCCCAGACTGACGTAGCCTCCAGGGAAAAGACGGCTTTGCCTCTGCCTGATTTGCCTTCCATTGCCGTACTACCCTTTGTCAACATGAGCGACGACCCCAAGCAGGACTATCTTGCTGACGGCTTTGCTGAGGCGATCATCGACGGCCTCTCCAAGTGTCCATACATCGTGGTCATCGCCCGAAATTCGAGCTTCACCTATAAGGGGAAACCCATTAAGGTCCAGCAGGTCGCCGACGACCTTGGTGTGCGGCATGTCCTGGAGGGGAGCGTTCGCAGGTCGGGCGACGCAGTGCGGGTGACCGTTCAATTGATCGATGCGATCAAAGGCCATTACCTTTGGTCCGAACGCTATGATGGGGGCGTGAAGGATATCTTCGCCCTGGAAGATAAGATTACCATGCAGGTCCTGACGGGCCTCAGGGTAAAGCTCACAGAAGGCGAGACAGCCCTGTTATACGCAAAGGGAACGAAGAACCTTCCGGCTTACCTGAAGGTGCTGGAAGGGGACGAGAGGATGCGTCAATACAACAAAGAGGCGAATGCCCTGGCCCTCCGCCTTTACCAGGAAGCCATAAAGCTGGACCCCAATTATGCAATGGCTTATACGCGTTTATCGAGGACATACACGACCGATCTGTATTTCAGCGGTGCCGGTGAATCCCGCGAAGAGATGCTCTCCAAGGCCATGAAATCGGCGCAAAAGGCCATCGAGCTGGACAACACGTTAGCCGAGGGCTACGCTGCGGTGAGCTATGTCTATATAACGATGGGTCAGCATGACAAGGCCATCGAGGCGGGGGAGCGGGCGGTGAGACATAACCCCAACAGCCCTACCGCCCTTTTTCAACTTGCCATGTGCCTGGTTTATGCCGGGAGGAGCGAGGAAGCGCTTCGTTTGCTCCGGCAAGCCATTCGGCTCAATCCTTTCGTTCCCATTTACTACATATATGCCAGTGTCGCTTATACCGAAACCGGAAGGTATCAGGAGGGTATCGACGCGGTCAAGAAATCCCTTAAGTTTGCCCCCAATGATCTCTACGCGTATGTTCAACTGTCCATTTTGTATGTCCGCGCCGGACTCGAAGACGAGGCCCGGCGTGCCGCCGCGGAGGTCATGCGCATAAATCCCACTTTCTCCGTCAAAGGGTACACCAGCATGCAGCCATGGAAGGAAGCGGCCAGGAAGGAGCGGCTCATCGACGACCTGCACAAAGCGGGCTTGAAGTAAGTGTTATGGATCTGATCCGCCGCAAGTACTAATTGTTTGCGAAAGGAGGAAAACATAAAACGAATTCTTAGCCTGGTGGTTGTGGTGGCCCTCTGGATGGGTATCCCAGCCCATGCTGAAATGCCCACAGGTCTATACCTGGAGGGTAAGAATAGTACGACGGCTGTGATTCTCGCCCACGGCAGGGCCCTTTCGCCGGACTCCCAGGTTGTTGGGCCGCTCCGCAGGAGCATCAACAAGGAACTCGGTTTCCACACGCTCTCTTTGCAGGTGCCGGTGCTGTCAAGCACCAACTACTTAGATTATGCCAGGACTTTCCCCGATGCATTCAGAGTGATCCAGGAGGCAATCGACTACCTGACGTCTGAAAAGGGTGTGAAGCGAATCTACCTCATGGGCTACAGTATGGGAGCGCGGATGACAACGGCGTTTCTTGTCGAAAGACCCACGCCCGTGATCGTCGGGTATATAGGCGTCGGGCTCTTGCAAGGGGGAGGTAAGCCGTTGGACGCGAATCAGAATTTGCTTAGCATTCGCTTGCCGGTGATCGACATCTTTGCCGATGGAACACCCTTCGATTTGAAGAGTGCTGAGAATCGGCGGCCGTTGCTTTCGGACACATTCAAGCAGGTCAGAATCGCCGGCGCAGACCACAGTTTTCAGGGAAATGACAATCGTATCGCTCAGGCGGTGATTGAATGGTTGAAGGAACGAGAAGGAGTTACACAACGCTGACCGTCAGGTCGACGGGTCGTCAGTCAGCGTCGTTTTCGCTTCCTGCCTGCTAAGCCGCTCAGCACTCGCTTGTTATCCAGCTGTTCAACCTAAGATTAACACAGGGCGGACGAATATGGAAGGCTCTCCCCTCGGCTATCGATTGCCGTCTGTACTCAAGCATTGCAAGAGAAATACAAGGCTTATCATCTTCAGGAGGCAGGCCTCCGCCGCCTTTACCCGGCGAAGACCTCCAGACGTTGATCCCCGTGGCTGTGAGAGCCATTGGGCCATGAGAGCCATTGGGGTCAGCCCTTGACAGTGGACAGCCGCCATGATAGATTCGTTGTACTATCCCATAAGGAGCTTATCCTATGGCCCGCCCTCTGAGGATCGAATACGAAGGCGCCTTCTACCATGTGACGGCGCGAGGCAATGAGAGAAGGAGAATCTTCTTCTCCAGAACCGACTACGAGAAGTTCCTCACTAACCTCCG
>CAYZAF010000078.1:0-3305 GCA_964476435.1 uncultured Syntrophaceae bacterium | reverse complement strand
GGCTGAAAGGTGCTTCCTCACTGCGTTCAGCTCATGGATGTCGGCACCGGATTTCAGGAGCACCTCAGTGGTCCGCTGCTTTTCAGTGAGGAGGATGCCGGGCGCAGGGGCCACGAGAAGGGCTGAGCCTCCGCCGGAGATGATGCAGAGGAGCAGGGCTCTCGCATCGAGACCACGGGCGATTTTCAAGGCTTCAACGGTGGCCCGCTGTCCGTTCTCATCCGGCAGGGGGTGGCCGGCCTCGTAGACCCGTATGGGGCCGCTGCAATCCATGGGAACCCAGTGTCCGTACTTAGTGACAGCGACCCCTCCTGACACCATGGGGGCCATAGCGTCAGTCACTGCCCGGACCATGCCGTGCGCCGCCTTGCCGAAGGCGATCACGTAGAGGCTCGCGGAGCGCCCTCTCTCGTACGTTTCCAGAATGGTTTGCTCATGATCGAGAACTACCCGATAGGGATCGACTGCGCTGAGCCCAGCCTTGAAGATGTCGACTAAGCATGCCCTATCGTCCATCATGGCCCCATCGTGGACGATACGGGCAAACGGGCAAATGGCCGTCCCTCATGCCCCCTCATCCCCTGCAGACCGGGATGACATAGGGCCCCTCGGGAATGACTGCCACCTTTCGGTCTTCCTTTTGTTCGACGCACTCCCTTACGGCCTCTGAGAGGGAGCCGACTCTCCTGACTCCGGTGAGAACTTTTTCCCGCTCGGTGAGGCATTCGCTGAAGAGATGGATCCTCGCGGTGCGCATCGCCTTTGTCTGCATGACCGTTTCCCACTCGTCGATAGAGGCGTACTCCCTTCGGGAGGCGTCATGGAGAAAGCGGTCCACCCCCATGTCGACGAGCCTCGCCTGGGCCTCTGCAAATTCCGGAGTCCCCAGACCTGCCGAGCACTCGGACACTATGAAGACGTCCGAGTCGGGCTCGACCATGCCCACGACTCCCACCATCCCCTTCACCGTCTGATAGTAGTTCTGGTCCAGAGGATAGCCGGCGCCGCTCGTAATCACCGTCCTGAACCTGCGCTCCAGGGGGATCTCGAAATATGGTCGCGCAAAACCGACCGCAGCTGTATGACTCTCTTCCATGGCGCCGAAGTTGACGAAGGTGAGGTTCCGTCCTTCGTCAATGACGGTGTTGACGCAAAAGCATTTCCCGATCATGCGCACCATCGCTAGCAGCTCCGAGTGCACGGGGTTCCCCTCGAGCACGCAGTTTGCCACGCTCTCGCGGGTCAGGAGCCTCGTGGAATGGAGGGCCCTGATGGTGTCGCTATGGGCAATGCCCGGGACAACGACCTTGCGCCCACCCGAGTAGCCTGCCATGAAGTGGGGCTCCACAAGGCCGATGGCGATCCGCATCTCCGCCTCGACGAAGCGCCGGTCAAGCCTGATTGGCAGCCCTGCCTCCGTGGTTCCCAGATAGACGTGATCATCGTCGGTTCTCGCATAGTGGTTGAGAACCCTCACTGTCTCCAGCACCTTTTCGCTCCCTATGAGACGAGCCAGCTCCTCGCCGTCGTTGGGCCTGTGGAGACCGGTTGCCACAAGAAGAGTGATGGAATCGGGTTGGATGCCCGCGTCGATGAGGGTCTCGACAACGGGAGGGAGCACGAGGCTGTTGGGAACCGGCCTCGTGACGTCACAAACGAGAATACAAGCGCTCCTGCATCCTTTCGCCTCTTGCGAGAGGGTCCTGCTCCCCACCGGATGGGACAAGGCGGCCCGCACTGCAGCGAGGGGCTCCCGGATGACCGGCATCCGTTGCTTGTGGAGCACGGTTACGTCCATATCGTCAGGAAGGTCGAGAGTTAAGCCCGTCCTTCCGTAGCTCATCAGAATGCGCAAGTCGTTCCTCCGCGATACCATGAATCATGGTACATCAGGGACAGAGGGAATAGTATCATGACGCTGAGCATGGAACAATCCCTTTCCCTAGCAGTGGGAGCGCAAAAATCTCCGAGAGACCGGAACGCTCACAATGAGTGGCTTACGCGCCCCCATGCTGCTAAACTTTTCTTTGGATGGACGCGGCATCCAATGGGGCTCTCAGCCGATAAGGACCGCCAGAAAGCCGTCTTAAGTCTCTACTTAGGGGGAGATCAGTGAATAAAAGGATAGAACATCTCCTGGCCAAGTGCCGGGAGTTCCTCAAGGAGGGCCAGGTGCTCACGGACAGGGAGAGCATGTCCCATTTCTGTTACGACGCGACGGAAATGCGGTTCATGCCCGATCTCGTCCTTCTGCCCGTCTCTACGGAAGAGGTCTCGAGAATCATGAGACTGGCTTTCGCCGAAGGGATCTCCGTCACGCCCCAGGGGGGAAGGACAGGTTTGTCCGGGGGAGCCCTGCCCGTAAAGGGGGGCGCAGTCCTCTCTCTTCTCCGCATGAACCGGATCACGGAAATAGACGTGAAGAACATGCAGGTCACGGTGGAGGCGGGAGTGGTTTCCGCAAACCTCCAGGAGGCGTTGAAGGAGTACAACCTCTTTTTTCCCCCAGACCCTTCGAGCACCGTGGAAAGCACCCTGGGCGGCAACGTTGCGGAGAACGCAGGCTACACGAGGGCCGTAAAGTACGGCGTCACGAGGGATTACGTCCTGGGACTGGAGGCTGTTCTGGCTGACGGCACCATCATCAACGCGGGCGGGAAAACGATAAAGAACGTCACGGGCTACGACGTGGTCGCCCTTCTCACGGGCTCAGAGGGCACCCTCGCCATTATCACGGGCATCATTCTGAAGGTGCTGCCGAAGCCGGGTTTTCGGCGGACGTGTGCCTTCTATCTCGACGACCTCGTCGCTGCCGCCGACCTGGTGGTTTCTGTCTTCGCGTCCGGCATTATCCCGGCCGCCATAGAATTCATGGATAACAAGAGCATCGTCTGTGTGGCGGATTATCTCGCTGCGACCAATCTGCTCACCCATGCGGCTGCCCTGGTCCTCGTCGAGGTAGACGGATCCGGCGAGGCTGCAGTGGAAGAAGAGGTAAGGAGGGTTTTCGAGGCGGCCCGCTCAGCACCGGGTGTCATAGATGCACGGCTCGCCGCGAGCGACGAGGAAGCCGAGCGCCTATGGCGCATGCGCAGAGAGACCTTGCCCGCCCTGAAAGCCCTGGGAAAAGCGCACCTCGAAGCGGACGTCGTCGTTCCCCGGTATCACCTGCCCCCTTTGGCCCGGCTCATACAGGAGGCAGGAAGGGGCAAGAAGGTGACCATTGCGACTTACGGCCACGCCGGAGACGGCAATCTGCACGTGACGATCCAGTACAGAAAAGGGAACTTTGCGGAGTCGGAGGA
>CAYZAF010000077.1:0-4156 GCA_964476435.1 uncultured Syntrophaceae bacterium | reverse complement strand
ATCCGCCCAGGTATCGGTGATGGGCCGGCCGAGAAAGGAGATCTGCCCGAAAATGGTGATCCTTTCGCCGCCCCTGCGCTGCTCCTTCAGCTTTGTGTCGAGGAGAAGGCCTGATATAGTGTTCACGAGGGTCGTCTTGCCCGCGCTGTTCGAGCCTATGACGCCGACGATCTCACCCTGGTTGACCTCCAGGGAGAGGTCGTTTATGGCAAGCGCATTCTCGTAGAAGACCATGAGCTTTTCGACCTTCAGCATAGGCCCTACACCTCCACACCCAGGTAGGCCTTCTTCACCGCATCGTCTTCAAGGATCTCCTTCGGGGGCCCTTCCTTTATCTTCCTTCCGTAGTTGAGGACGATCACTCTGTCGGCGATGCGGAATAGCTCCTTCAGGCGGTGCTCCACCATGATGATGGTCTTGCCCTCTGAAAGGAGCTTCTCGATGATGGGGATGATGCTCGTCACTTCCGCGATGGAAAGGCCTGAGAAAAGCTCGTCGAGGATGAGCACCTCGCTCTTCAGGGCCATGAGCCTCGCGAGCTCCAGCCTCTTCAGGTACCCGTGGGGGAGAACGCTCGCCGGCTTGTACGGCACCGAGGAATCCCTCTCGAAGCCGACCTCTTCCAGGACGTCGAGGGCAACGGCATCCTTGTCGCCGTATGCCCCGCCCGATGATGCGAGCACCCTCGGGGCGAAAAGGGGAACCACCACGTTCTTGTACGCGGGCAGGTGAAAGAAGGGCTTCACCATCTGGAAGGCTCTGCCGATGCCCAGGTTCGTGATTCTGTAAGGGGGCAGCCCTATGAGGTTTTTCCCGTTGAAAAGCACACTGCCGGAGTCAGGGCGGACAAAACCGCTGATAATGTTGACGAACGTCGTCTTCCCCGATCCGTTCGGCCCTATTATTCCGAGGAGCGTATTATTCTCCACGTCGACGGTCACGCTGTCGAGGGCCATCACCCCTCCGAAGCTCTTCGTTATGGACCTTACCTCGAGAATGGCCATTGTCTCCTCACTCTATCTTCACACATCGCTCCATTTCGCTATACTTGCGGGAGAGATAGTGAAATATGCCCTCCGGCAGGGCAACGACGCAGATCACGAGAATCAGGCCGTAGAAGACGATGCGCAAAGGGCCGAATTCGCGGAGGAACTCGGACAGGGGGACGAGGATGAAGGCGCCGAGAATAGGGCCGGCGAGCGTTCCTATGCCGCCGATAACCGACGCAGCGATAGGGAGAATGGAATAGTCCATGGCGAAGACGGGCATGCCAGTAAACTGGTAGGCATGGGCCATGAAGGCCCCTGCAAAGGCGCAGATGGCGCTTCCTATGAGAAGGGCCTGGGCCTTGAAGGCGTATATGTTGATGCCGGACGCCATGACCGCCCTGTCATTGTCTCGGATGCTCACGAATATGAGGCCGTAATCCGACGAAATGAATCGCCTCAGGGCAAAGAGGGCGACCCACATGGCAGCGAGGATCACGGTGATCTCCACCCACACGTTGGGAAGGGGCGAAAGGCGTGTTATCCCCTCGGTGCCGCCGAGTATCTTTGTTGCCTCTATGAGGCGCATGAGCATGAGCGGGAGGATGAGGGTGACCATGGCAAAGTAGACCCCCCTGAGACGGATTACCGGCAGAAGAATGGCGGTTGAGAGGATCGAGCCTATGACGGTCGCCGCCGGGATCGTGACGTACACGGGGAGATTGAGATAGTGGTTGAGGGACCCAGCGGCGAACGAGCCCAGGCCGAAGAAAAGGGCCTGCCCGAGAGAGAGCATACCGCAGCTCGACAGAAAGTCCCAGGAAACGGCAAGCATCGCGAACGTACACGTGCTCAGCACGACCTTTTTCCAATAGACAGGCAGAAAAAAGGCGACGACAACGATGCCTACGATGGGCACGAGCCTGGGGAAGAGGAGATAGCACATCTCGCTGTACGACGTGAGGGCATAGATATCGTCGGAACGAGCCTTTATGCCCCTTGCGATGCGCTCTTTGCGATGGGATGCCCTTTCGCTTCCGGCCGGAGGCGTGCCCATCACACCCTTTCCTCCAGCTCTTTCTGATGGCCGAGCAGACCTGACGGCTTCATGGCGAGCACCAAAAGGAGGGCCACGAGGCTCACGATCATTGTCCAGTGCGAGGAAAGGTACATAGCCGTGAGCTGCTGCGCGAAGCCGATGATGAGGCTCGCGATAACGACGCCGAACGTGCTTCCGAGCCCCCCGACGATGCAGACCGAGAGGGCGTCGATGAGCACGTCGTACCCCCCGTCTACCGTAATCGTGCCGAGGGGCAGAATGACAATGGCCGCCAAAGCGGAAAGGGCGGCGCCCATGCCCATACTCCAGCTCGCGATCCGCTCGGGGTTTATTCCTAAGGAGAGCGACGTGTGCTCCTCCTGGGCGATCCCCCTGAAAGCGAGGCCCATTCTCGTATGGTGCGTAAAGAGATAGAGGGCGAGAAGGACGACTATCGCGAAACCGACGATAAGCAGCCTCTGTATGTCCACGTAGGTGTCGAGGAAATCGACCGACCCCTTGACGAAGACAGGCAGCGTATACTTGGAGCCTATGAAGCCGAAATATCGCAGGAGCTCGAGCAGAACGAGGGAGACGGCGAATGTGGCTATCACCTCGGATATGACGAGCCCCCGAATCCTGGTCAGGATAAACCTGTAGAGATAGACGCCAGCGAGGCCGATGACGACTATGGCGATAGCCGCCGAGAGCGCAAAGGGCAGGTGGAGCGTATTGATCAAGCTCCACGCGAAGAAGCCTGCGACCGCATAGATCGCGCCGTACGCGAAATTGGCGACCCCGCTGATGCCGAACGTGAGGTTGAACCCAAGGGCCATGAGCAGAAGCACGGCGCTATTGATGAGCCCGTAAACGAAAGTCGCCCCCATCCGCTACTTCATCCATGCGGGTTTTTCGATCTTGCCGTCTGCGATCGATTCCGGATAGATCTCTACCCTCTTTCCCCTCCTCCACTGAAACACCGGGGACAGGGCTGACGTCTTCGGATCGCTGCCGAACTGGAGCTGATGGCCCGCGCTGAATCTGATCCTGCCGACGCTACCTGCCGCATCCGTCGTCTCCAGCACCTGGGCCACTCTGTCCGGATCAAGGGTCCCCGCCTTCTCTATGGCGCCCGCAAGGAGGTAGACCGCGTCATAGGCACCGGAGACGCCGTGCCCCGATTGTATCTCTTCCTTGTATCTCTTCTTGTAGTCGTCGTAGAAAGCCACTGACGGGGGATAGGCCTTGACAGGGATGTTGCCCATCTCGAAAACCACGTTCAGGCAGCCGTCGATGTCGTCCCCAAAGGCATCCCATGCCTTGGTTCCGATCAGCGGAGAGATGAACCCTGCCATGAGGGCGGGTATCTTCATGGCCTTCCACTGCTTGAGCAGGGTCCCGCTCGTGGGCATATCGAAGATAGGCAGAATCACCTGGGTCCCGCCGGAGCGTGCCTTCATCAGGCCGGCAGAGAAGTCCTGAGCCCCAGTGGGGTACTTCTCGAAACCCTCGACGCTCCATCCATTGTCCTTGAACCATTTCTCCATGAGGGCGCCCGTTCCCGCTGCCCAGAGCACGTCCTGGGAGGCGATGAAAACCTTGTTGTAGCCGAAATCTTTGTTGATGTACTTCATCATTCCCTGGATCGTTGCCGCGAGGAACTTGGAGTCGAGGCACATCCTGTAGGAGTACTTGTACTTCGCTTTTTCCGTGGCCACCAGGTCCTCGAACTTGGGGACCATGGCGATGGTTCCGATGTTGACCACCTTGTACTTCGAGTAGATGTCCATGGCGGCCAGCAGAGCTTCCGACCTGAAGTTGCCGACCACGGTAGCGTACGCCTTCTTGTCGAGGATGAGCTTCTCTATGCCGAGAAGGGCCTCTGACACCGGAACGCCTGGCTCGCCGTCCCTGATGTCGATTGACTCGACCGCGAACAACCTCTTCTCGTTGCCCACCTTGACGCCGCCTTTCGCATTGATCTCCTCGATTGCGAGGCGGGCCGCGAGATTGCCCTCCTTGCCCTCAATGAGGTTCAACGAGGTGGGAATGCCGATGATGATCGGCTGCTGAGCGAAGGCTCCCCCGGCACAGACAAGAAAACAGAGACCCACTAGCGAAAGAAATGTGA
>CAYZAF010000076.1:0-7867 GCA_964476435.1 uncultured Syntrophaceae bacterium | reverse complement strand
TTTCTCGCCCGGGAAATCATTGGAGAGACCGCTGAAGCAAAAGGCCGGAAGATCGTTGTGGCAGGGGGTGGTCTGGTGGGGTGTGACACCGCCCTTTTCCTCAGCGTGAAGAAGCGGAAGCAGGTAACGATGATCGAACAGTTCACCTTTGAGGAGGTGGGCTTTGAGCCGTACGACATGAACCACATGGATATGATGAAGATGCTCGATGAGCAACAGGTGAAGATAATGACAGAAACGAAGGTTGTGGGGATAACTGAGGCAGGGGTGAAGATAAGGGATAAGAAAGGGAAGAGCTCTGAAGTCGAGGCGGACAGCGTGGTTGTCGCGCTGGGGGCTACTGCCGATCCGGAGCTTGGGGACCTGCTCAGGGGCAGAGTACCCAGCCTCTACACGATTGGCGACGCGGACCATCCTGGGAGAAAACTGATCAACGCAATTCACCAGGGATACTACGTGGGGACCCTGGTGTGAGAAGATCGGGCGACAGGGGAAATACCAAAAATGAATACGAAATTATCACCAACTGATACTTTTTATTGACACGGGCATCCGAAAAGTGATTTCCTAGAAGAAGCCAAGACGAGCGAAAAAAAGAATCAGCGGGGATAAAAGTGGAAAAAAGAATCAAGATTCTCGTGGCGAAGCCGGGTCTCGACGGACATGACCGGGGCGCCAAGGTGGTGGCCCAGGCCCTGAAAGACGCGGGGATGGAGGTCGTCTACTCCGGCCTCCACTGCACTGTCGATCAGATCGTGAGAATTGCGGTCCAGGAGGACGTAGACGTTATCGGACTTTCCATCATGAGCGGTGCGCACTTGCCGATTACGGAGAAGCTGATCCGAAAGGCTAAGGAAGAGGGCATAGGCGATAAGATGGTTGTTGTGGGAGGGGTCATTCCTTCCCGCGACATCGACAAATTGAAACAAATCGGCGCAAAAGGGGTCTTCCCCGGCGGCGCTTCATTTCAGGAAATGATCGATTTCTTGAAAGAGAATGTCAAAGCTTAAGAAGGGGTCGGAAGAGAGAGGCTAGTCGGAGGCGTCCATGGGCTTGGCGAATTACTCGAGAGATGATGCAGACCGAATCGTAAAGGTTGCGTACCCGTCGGGGATCGACGTCAAGACAGTCTACGGCCCTGAGGACTTGGAGAGAGTGGGCTTTTCCTACGAGGCGGACCTGGGTGATCCGGGGGAGTATCCCTTTACGCGCGGGATACACCACGAAGGATACCGGAGCAGGGCATGGACCATGCGTCAATACTCCGGGTTCGGGACGGCTGCCGAGACAAATGAGCGGTTCAAGTTCCTGATCTCTCACGGATCGACGGGCCTCAACGTTGCCTTCGATCTCCCTACTCAGATGGGATATGACTCTGACGATGCCATGGCAGAGGGAGAGGTGGGGAGGGTCGGGATGGCCGTGGATACCCTCCGGGACTTCGAGATCGCCTTCAAGGACATCGATCTCGCGGGGATAGGGGCAAGCCTTACGGTCAATGCCGTCGCTTCCATAATCCTCGCCATGTACCAGGCCATGGCCGAGAAGTACGGATACTCGCCCAAGGCGATATCGGCGACCCCGCAGAACGATATCCTCAAGGAGATGATCGGACGGGGTGCCTGGATCTTTCCCGTTGAGCCGGCAGTTCGGCTCATCGGAGACACCATCGAGTACTCCATGACGACCATGCCGAGGATGAATCCCGTCAGCGTCAGCGGATACCACATTCGGGAAGCCGGCGCCACGTCGGCCCAGGAGATCGCGTATGCCATCCTCATCGCGAACGCCTATATCGATAGCGTCCTGGAGAGGGGATACGATATCGACCGGTTTGTCGGCCGGTTTTCATTCAACTTCAACATATTCGGCAATCTCTGGGAAACGGTTGCGAAGTTCAGGGCGGGAAGGAAGCTGTGGGCCCGAAACCTCAAAGAGAGATACGGCGTGAAAAAACCGCAGAACATGTTCATGCGGGGCATGTTCGGAGGTGGCGGGTACGGGCTCACCAAGCAAGAGCCGGAGAACAACATTATGCGAGGCGCCTACTACGGGCTTGCCGCTGCCCTTGCCGGGGCTCAGACAACAGGTCTCTGCAGCTACGATGAGGCCTACACTATTCCCACACCTCACGCAGCTCTCCTCTCCCTGAGAACCCTCCAGCTCTTGATGGAAGAGGTGGGCCTGCGTGATACCGTTGACCCTCTGGCCGGAAGTTATTTCATGGAGACCATCACCAAGGAGATGGAGAAGAAGATCGAAGAGGAGATGGAGAAGATCGAAAAGGCGGGAGGTATCGTCCAGGCCGTGTCCACGGGATACGCCCAGAGGACCGTGGCCCGTCAGGCGTACGAATTCGAAAAGGGCATCCAGTCGGGTCGCCTTCGTAAAGTGGGGGTCAACGTCTATACAAGTGAGACGCCTCGGGAGGTCGAGCTCCACGAGTACAACTACGCCTCCGCAGAGCATCAGGTGGAGAGTCTCCGCGACGTGAAGCAGACGAGAAACAACCGGGACGTGGCGCGGGCCCTCTCTGAGCTGGAAAGCGCCGCAAAGCAGGGCAGGAATGTCATGCCTGTGCTGGTAGATTGTTGCAGAGCCTATGCCACGATCGGGGAGATGACGAGGGTCTTTAGGGATCTGTTCGGGGAATTCGTGGAGCCCTCCATCGTGTGATGGTTCCTGGGGGACTAAAAGCGAATACCTATGAAAGGCGCCCATCGGGGGTCCCTGGCAAGGAGCACGATATGGAGCGGAACAGCATGAACGTCGGTCAGTGGATTTCGAAGTGGGCTGCCATCAGGCCGGAGAAGATCGCCCTCTACTCCGACGGCCGGCCTTTCAGCTACAGGGCGATAAACGATCAATCCAACAAGGTCGCCCTTCTCTTGAACGGTCTTCGGATCGGCAAAGGTGATAGGGTGGGGGTCCTCCTTCGCAATTCTCACGAATACATCGAAATCTACTTTGCCCTTTCCCGTATGGGAGCAATCCTCGTGCCCCTCAACTGGAGACTCGTTGATTCGGAGGTTGAGTTCATTCTCAGGGACAGCGGCGTTTCAGCGCTCTTCTTCGGGAGCGAATTCGCCCAACTGGTAGATACTGTACGAAAAGCCGAGACTTTGACTATCAAGGCATTCGTGTGCATAGGCGACGGAGCGCCCCAGTGGGCCATGGGCTACGAGGAAGCCCTGCAGTCGCAGCCGGAAGCTTCCGCTCCTTTCCCTGCCGACGCGGGGGGTGAGGATGCAAATATCATCATGTATACGTCCGGAACCACGGGAATCCCTAAGGGAGCCGTTCTCTCCCATAGAAAGACCTTTTACAACGTCCTGAACGCGAACATCTTCTACGGCCTCACCCATGACGACATAATGCTGATTCCCAGGGCGCTTTTTCATTCGGGCGGTCTCCTTGTAGAAGCTCTCCCTATGCTCTACAAAGGGGGAACCATAGTGATGCAGAAAAGGTTCAGACCTGCCGAGATTCTGAAGGCCATCGAAACGTACAAGGTTACGGTGGCAGAGCCGCCGGCCACTACATTGAGGATTATCCTCGAACAGTGTGACATTGGACAGTACAATCTCAATTCGGTAAGATGTTGGTATACAGGGGGAGAAAGGGTGCCCCCCTCGCTCATCAAGGATTACAAGGAGCGGGGCATTACCATCTCGCAGATTTACGGCCAGACGGAGACATCCACCATTGCCTGGCTCCCCGTGACCGAAGCGCACCGAAAGCTGGGGTCCGTAGGGATTCCCGTGTTCCACGGTGAGGTGAGGGTTGTCGACGAAGCGGGCCTGGAGGTGAGGCCCGGCGAAGTCGGTGAGATCGTCGTGTCGGGGTGCATCACCATGTCGGGCTACTGGGGCAAGCCCGAGCTGACGGAGGAGACGATAAGGGACGGCTGGCTCCACACGGGCGATCTGGCCCTCGTCGATGAAGAGGGCTTTCTTTACGTGGTGGATAGAAAGAAAGATATGTTTATCAGCGGAGGGGAGAATGTCTACCCCGCAGAAATTGAGAAGGTTTACCTGGAGAACCCCAAGGTTCTGAATGTGGCCGTGGTAGGTGTGCCCGATGAAAAATGGGGAGAAGTGGGCATGCTCTCTATCGTGTTGAGGGATGGCAAGACCATGACCGATGAGGAAGCTTTGGCCTTTTGCGAGGGGAAGCTCGCCCGGTACAAAATGCCGAAGGTCGTAAAATTCCTGCCGGAGCTTCCCATGACGGCGGCCCAGAAAATCAAGCGTCGCGAGCTGCGCGAGGCATACGTCAAAGGACTGTCAGAAGGGTCAAAGGCAGGGTGCCATGGAGAAGATAGGCCGCAGGATAAGAGCTGAGAGGAAGGCACGGGGGTTCTCTCTGAAGGAACTTGCCGAGAAGTGCGGGGTGAGCACGATGACGCTCCAGCGGATAGAGACCGGCAAGACGAGCCCCTCCGTGGCTGTGCTCGCACAGATAGCCCACTATCTGTCACAGCCCATCGATTTCTTCATCAAGGAGGAGCACCCCAAGATCCGCGTCGTCAGAAGCGATGATCATCGGGTCGCGGAGAGCGAGAACCTGCACCTCTCCATGATCGCACCCCTGGGGTTTCTCGGAGACAACATCTTCGTGAACATCGTGGAGGCCAAAAAGGGGCCTATGGTTGAATCCCATACCGACGACGGGTATTCCTTTGCCTACGTTCTGGAGGGAGACATCATCTTCGAGCATGACGGTGTCAAATACGAGCTTCACCCGGGGGACACTCTTTACTACAACGCCGCCTATCCCCATTCGGTACTTGCTACGGGCAAGGTCCACAAATCCATCAACATATTCTTCAAGGGAAGAAAATAGGAAACGAGACGGAGCGCTCCCCATGAGGCTTGCCGAGAGGGTCTTGACTGGTGACGAGGGAAGCGCGGCACGCCTCATCACCCTCATAGAGGAGCGCAAGAAAGCGGGCTACGAAGAGCTGGCGCAGCTCCTCCCCCATACAGGGAAGGCGCACGTCGTGGGCGTCACCGGTCCTGCCGGCGCAGGTAAGAGCACGCTCATCGCCGTTCTTGCCAATCGTCTGTGCGATCAGGAGAAGAAGGTGGGGATCATTGCGATCGATCCCACGAGCGTGCGGAGCCGGGGCGCCTTCCTGGGAGACAGGGTCCGGATGAAGCCGGTTGAACGGCCGGGAGAAGTCTTCATCCGGTCTATGGCAGACCGGGAGCACCCTGGAGGGATTTCGAGGGCAAGCCTAGGGGCTGTTTACGTGATGGAGGGTCTCGGAAAGGATGTGGTGGTCATCGAGAGCGTGGGGGCAGGTCAGTCGGACAAAGCCCTTCTCTACGTGTGCGACACGGTCGTCACTCTCTTTACGCCGGAATTCGGGGACGAATTCCAGCTTCTGAAAGCAGGTCTTCTGGAGATCGGTGACGTGGTGGTGGTCAACAAGTGGGACAAGGCCGATTCCGAGGACGTGGTCAACGCGATCTCTACCTACATACCTGAAAAGGCCGAGGGGGCCTGGTCAATCCCGATTCTTCGCACGACGGCAATCACCGGCGATGGTCTTGACAAGCTCGTGAATGTCCTCGAGGCGCGAAGGGATTTCCTCCTGAAGGATAAGGAGGCGGCCGCAAAGAGGAGGGAGAAGACCCGCCTTTTTACGATGGCTCTCCTCAAGGAGGAGATCTGGCAGAGGTTTCTCGCTGTTCTTTCGAAAGAAGCCGAATACGGGACGATTCTTACGAAAGTCGGCTCGAGGGTCTTGGATCCTTACAGCGCAGTGGAGCGTATCGCCGATATGGTGGAAGGAAGGCTCCAGCAGGGTAATTGATTCTTTTAGACATCGTGACAAATCGTACCTTTGCGGCCGAGGCTGCAAAGATGGCACGAGAGAGGAGCCCTATTCATGAAAGACCGCATAGAAAGCTTGAAGAGAATCAGGGAGAAGATCCTCCTCGGCGGTGGTCAGGCCAAAATCGACAGGCAGCACAAGGCGGGGAAGCTCACAGCCCGGGAGAGAATAGGCCTCCTGGTCGAACCGGGGACGTTCTTTGAGTGGAACATGCTTTTGGGACATGCCGATGATTTGCCAGCAGAGGGAATCATCACGGGCACGGGAGCGATCAACGGAAGACCGGTCTGCGTCTTCTCCCAGGACGCGACGGTCCTGGGCGGCTCCATGGGTCACTGGCACGGGTTCAAGATGTACCGGACCATAGAGCGGGCCCTTGAGATGCGGATCCCCGTAGTGGGCCTCTTCGACTCGCCGGGAGGCAGGGTCGAGAAATCTGACGATCGAGGGACCGCCGGGCTCGTGCCCAACAGTGAGAAGCACGAGGCCTCAGTCTTCTATCCCAACACCCAGGCTTCAGGGGTGATCCCGCAGATATCGGTAATCCTCGGGAGTTGCGCGGGTATTGCCGTCTATTCACCGGCCCTCACCGACTTCGTATTCATGGTTGACGGCACCAGCCATATGTTCATCACCGGTCCCCGTATCGTGAAATCGGTGCTGGGAGAGGACGTCACGATGGAGCAATTGGGCGGGGCGAAGGTCCATACGCAGGTTTCCGGCGTTGCGGACCTGAGATTCAAAAGCGAAGAGGAATGTCTTTCAGGCGTGCGGAGACTCCTCTCTTTTCTCCCCCAGAACAACAGGGATGGGGCGCCCTTTGTGGAAACTGGGGATGAAAGGGAGCGCGTCGATGAGGGGTTGGGGACCCTCATTCCGGAATCGCCCAGCAAGGCTTACGACATGCGAAAGGTAATCGCCCGTCTCACTGACAATGGTGAATTCTTTGAAATCAAGCCGGAGTTTGCGGGCGAGATCGTCGTCGGTTTCTGCCGGCTCGGAGGACAGGCCGTCGGCGTCGTGGCTAACCAACCAATGGTCCGCGCCGGGAGCCTCACCGTCGACAGCTCTGACAAGGAGGCGCGGTTTATTCGATTTTGCGACGCTTTCAACATCCCCATCGTCATGCTTATCGATACGCCCGCCTACATGCCCGGATCGGCACAGGAACATAAAGGGATCATCCGTCATGGAGCCAAGGTGCTCTTCGCGCTCTGTGAATGCACTGTTCCCCGCGTTGCCGTTGTGCTCCGCAAATCGTACGGAGGGGGGAATCTCGGGATGGGCATCACGCCGGGCATGCAGGTAGACTTCACCTTCTATTGGCCCTCAGCCGAAGCCGGCGTGGTGGGGGCGGAGCAGGCAGTCCAGCTCTTCTATAGGGACGAGATAGAAAAGGCGCAGGACAAGGAGGCGTTCCGCGCAGAGATGGTGCGCCAGTACCGGGAGATGTACGCCAATCCCATTACTGGCGCGTCCCGCAATCTCTACGCTGAGGACGTGATAGACCCCGCAGACACGAGAAGGGTGCTCATCCGAACCTTGCAGTTCCTGCGCACGAAGACGAAAGACCCCGGACCATGGAAGCGTCACGGCAATCTGCCCCTCTAAGGAGCAAAAACAAGATGTTGCCTTTCTTGACCCTCCATAGGCGGTTCGCAGGAAGCCCGGCAGCAACGGACCTCTTTTTCTGCGGGTAAAGACGAGGTGCAGACCCGTCAACACGTTATCTCTCAGAAGTTACCCCTCATCCTGATTGCCCAGCTCGCTTTCTTCCTGGTAATTTGGGTCCTCGTTCCCACGCTTCCCATCTATCTTAAAAGGTTGCGGGCCACGGACGCGGAGATAGGTATCCTCATAGGTGCCATGAGTCTCGCTTCCGTAGTATCGAGACCGCTCGTGGGAAGGGCTTTGCGCAAGGAACGGGAGAAACTGTTCATGATGGCGGGCGCAATTGCGTGCATTGTCTGCTCCGTTGCCTATCTCGTGATTCCTCCATTCTGGCCAATGTTGCCCGTAAGGATT
>CAYZAF010000075.1:0-1811 GCA_964476435.1 uncultured Syntrophaceae bacterium | reverse complement strand
GGCCGACTTCGATTGTGACCCGAAGGCATGGCGCCGATCAATGGAAAGGCTTCTAGGGCTGGAAGCCGATGTCCTCTGCGACGGCCATTCGGGGATCTACGAGCCCCGGCGGACCGTCTCTGCGTACATCCGCCATTTCATGAGACTCTATGGTGAAGAAGGCCACTAGAAGGAGCGGGCATAAGAGAGCCGATAGGGAAGAGGGTCCCGGGCTTAATTCCAATTCTAAATCATGACGATATCGAGGCGCCGAGGAAGGAGCGACGAAGGTGTACAGCTGCAGTACATCGAGGAGCAGATGACGAAGGCAACAAAGATAGCGCCGAGTTAGAATTGGAATAAGGTGAGCCGACTGGGATCTAGGCCCTTATGTATCGCACCCCCATGTAAAGCCCGATTAAGGCAAAGATGACTTTCAGGACAAAGTCCGAGAGCAAGATTGCTGCTGTTCCTCCCAGAAAACTGCCTGCCATGGCGCCGGCCGCGAGGCCGAGAGATAGATAGGCATGGACGTTCCCCAGCCGGTAGTGCGTAAACGCTCCTGTCATTCCCACAGGAACCATCGCGAGAAGGGACGTGCCCTGAGCCAGGTGCTGAGGCATGCCGGCAAGGATGACCAGTGCCGGGATCATGACGGATCCCCCGCCGACTCCCATCATTCCCGAAACGAACCCCGTGCCCACTCCCGTGAGCAACATTACGAAGACTTTCCACCAAAAGCCCAGGTATTCCCCGGTCCCAGGGATCATACCCTTTCCGATAAGCAAGAGGGAGACAAGGATCATGAAGGCACCAAAACCTCTCCTCAGCTGTTTCTCTTGCATTGAATGGGCACAGACGGCTCCCAGACGCGCGAAAAGCACGGCGGGAGCGGCAAGAATCAGCGCGGCTTTCCAATCGACGAGACCGTGGGAAAAGTAGGTGAGGGCTCCGATAGCCCCGGTGAAGACAACGGCTACCAGGCTCGTCCCATGGGCCTCCCGCTGTGAGAGGCCTGCAAAGGCGGTCATCATGGGAATCATGATGACGCCCCCACCCAAACCTACTATGCCGCCGAAAAAGCCGCCTGACAGCCCTATGACAAATCCTAAGAGGCTCTCTCTCCTCATGTACGCTGCATCATCGGTTCGAAGGACTTAAGAAGCGCACAGCTTCGCCAGATGTTTCTTTGCAGTCCGCAGCGCCGCCTCTGGTTCGACACTGCTCAACAGTTCTATCCCGTACAACAGGTACTCAACGTCAATAAAGAGTTCGGGAGACCTCGGTTTCAGGCACAAGACCCACCGCAACGATGCGTAAGCCCCCTGCAGCGCTGCTCGAGGCCAGTTTCTTGCTTCTTCCGCACAGTCGCCTCATCGACGGGGAGGCCGCGTATGGTAAGCCGCCCCATGGCTTCTTTTAATCCGTCGAGAATAATAGTATGCGCTGTCGTGGGAGATTGGGACCTGCCGAGTACCTCGTCGTGTGCCACGTCCAGGGCAACTATTTTCGTGCAGATGCTGCCGGAATCGACCAAAAGATAGATATTCTCAGCCATGCCTTGCTTCCGGGCAAGCCCTCGCATGACAGCCACGTGCCGTCGGCCATAGCCCCCATGTTAAGAGCTCCTGTATGCTCCTAATCTTAGTTGGTTAGGTATCGACGAGCTCCCCTCAAGGTGCGGCGAAACAGCGCGCCTGCCGCGAATCGAACGCGGAGCCTACGGCTTAGAAGGCCGTTGCTCTATCCAGTTGAGCTACAGGCGCATGCCCCATTATACCTGTTTTGCCGTGCCCTTTTCAACCGAAAGAGGCTGGAAATCCCCGCAATAT
>CAYZAF010000074.1:0-4284 GCA_964476435.1 uncultured Syntrophaceae bacterium | reverse complement strand
CTCTCAGCGGCCGTAGTCGGGTATCTTCTCACCCTGGGGTGGAGTGTCTCCAGGATCTGCGGCACCAATGCCTTCATTGGCTTGTTTTGCGCTGCCCTTATCTTGATTCTCCAAGTGTGTGTAGCCGCAGCCAAGGGCCCTGCAACTTCCCTATAAGAAGGCTGTTATCCGCGGCTTCGCTATTTTTCTTGCATGCCCCGGCTACACTTGGTAATAGTGTTAGATTGAGCCGGACGAGTCCCAGGCCGTGCGGGGGGGAAACCTTTATCAGGGACAACGCTTGTCCCTGACTTCACGCGGCGGGGAACGCAGCCTGGAGGGAGCATATCGCGGGGAGGCAAGATGAGCGCAAAGCTGAGAAGCAAGGACCTTAGTCCCGAGGTGCCGCAGTACTACATGCGAAGGGCGTTTCTGAGATCGGTGGGGGCGAGCGATGAGGACCTGGAGAAGCCCCTCGTTGCCATCGCGAACACGTGGAACGAGATACTCCCCGGCTCTTATCACCTGGACCGGATAGCCACCGCCGTCAAACGCGGCGTCAGGCAGGCCGGGGGAATGGCGACCATCTTCAACGTCCTCGCCCCGTGCGACGGCCAAGGGAGCGGCAACGTGGGCTTCAAGTACGTGCTGCCGAGCCGCGACCTGATTGCCGCCTCGGTTGAGATGATGATCGAGCACGCGAGCTACGACGCGGCGGTGATGATCGGCACGTGCGACAAGATAGTGCCGGGGCTCATAATGGCAGCTGCGAGGTGTAACCTCCCGACGGTCGTCGTTACAGGGGGCTACATGCCATCGGGCCGTTACAGGGGAGAGAGGCTGGACTGCACCTCGATGGGGAAGTACTTCGTCGCCTACCGGCAGGGCAAAGCCACAAAACAAGAGCTGCTCGACGTCGAGCGCGCCGTCTGCCCGGGTCCCGGCGCCTGCTGCGTCATGGGCACCGCGAACAGCATGTGCATCGCGGCGGAGGCTTTCGGTCTGTCGCTGCCCGGCAACTCCTCCTTGTGCGCCACGGATCCCGCGCTGGAGGCGCTTGCCGAAGAGGCGGGCCGCAGGGTGATGGACCTTGTGTCGAGGGATATAAGGGCGAGGGACATCATGACCCCTGCTGCCTTCAATAACACGGTAAAGGTCTGCTGCGCGACGAGCGGCTCGACGAACCTGACCCTCCACTTTCCCGCCATTGCCCATGAGCTCGACTACCCCTTCACCCTCGACGACTTCGAGCGCATCAGCCGTGCAACCCCCTCGATCATGGAGATCAAGCCCTCAGACCCAAAGTACCTGATGGAAGACTACGAGCGCGCCGGGGGTCTGCAGGCAGTGATGAAATCGATGGCTGGCCTTCTCGATACGGGCGTCATGACGGCAAGCGGCAAGACCCTCGCGGAGAATCTCGAAGCGGCCCAAATCAGGGATGCGGAGATCATACGCCCCCTCTCCAACCCGAAGGGGATAAACGGTGGGATCGCCGTGCTGAAGGGAAACATGGGCATTGCGGTGGTGAAGCAGACAGCCGTGCGGCCCGAAATGCTCAAGCACCGGGGTCCGGCCAGGGTCTTTGAGCAGGAGGAGGACTGCATCGACGCCCTTCTTTCCGGCAGAGTGAAGGAAGGGGACGTCATGGTCATCCGGGGTGAAGGGCCCAAAGGAGGGCCGGGCATGAGGGAGATGGTCATGGCCACCTGGCTCCTCGTAGATTTGGGACTCGACCGCTCGGTTGCCATCGTGACCGACGGGAGGTTCTCCGGCACCTCCGGCGGACCCTGCATCGGCCACCTCGTGCCCGAGGCCGTCGATGGCGGGCCGATCGCCGTCCTTTGCGACGGGGATGTCATTGACATAGACATCCCCTCACGGACCCTTAACGTGGATGTGGGAGCCGAGGAGATCAAGCGTCGTCTCGCCGTATGGACGCGGCCTCTCCCGAAGGTGACGAAGGGGTACCTCGCCCATTTCGCGAGGCACGCGACGAGCGCTGACAAAGGAGCCTACCTGGAATAGGGGGAGAAGATACCGTGAAGAAAGGCCCAGGAAAAACAGGAGCCGGGGGGTTTTGCCATATTGAGACAACCCGCAATATTTGAACCGATCTTCGAAAGTGAGGAGGAACCCATGAAAAATTCAGTACCGCTCCTTTTGGCCGCGGCAGCGTTCACCATTGGCGCTTTTCTCCTGCCCCAAGGAGGGCACGCGGCGAACACGATCAAAGTAGGGATCGTCGATACCTATTCAGGTCCTCCCGCGGGTTTTTCCCAGGACGTGCTCGATGGTTTTAGAATGGTGGTCAATGACGTCAACGAGAAAGGCGGGATCAGGGGGAGGAAGATCGAGTTCACGACGAGGGACGAGAAGTTCAGACCCGACATAGGGCTCAGCATGGCGAAGGAGCTTCTTTACAAAGAGAACGTGGACATCCTCATGGGCACGATCAGCAGCGCGACGGCCCTCGCCATATCCGATTTTGCAAAGAAAGAGAAGGTCCCTTTCCTTTGCTCCAATTCTCGCTCAGAGAAGATCACGGGCGAGAACGGTCATCGTTACGTGTTCGGCATAGCCGAGAACACAATCATGGCGGGTAGGGCAGGCGCCGTTGTCCTCGCCAAGAAACCCTTCGTGAAGTATTGGATTGCGGGCGACGACTATGAATATGGCCACGCCATAGGTGACTCCACCTGGAACAACCTCAAAGCCCTCAAACCCGACGTCCGGTTAATGGGCGAGACGTGGTGGAAGGTGGGGGAACCGGATTTTACGCCCTACATTACCGCCATCATGAACGCGAAGCCCGATTTCCTGATCGCGGCCGTAGGGGGCAACGACATGATCACCTTTGCCAAGGCGGCGAAGACAACGGGTTTTTCTGAAAAGATACCCTTCATCGACCATACGCTCCTCGACCCTGGCATATTGGGGCCTCTCGGCACGGAAGCGCCCGAAGGGGTTTACGCAACCATCACGTATCTCTATTACTATCCTGAAACACCGGCCAACAAAGCCTTTGCCGAGCGATTTAGGAAGACGTATGGGAGGTACCCCATGATGTTCGCTCTGTACGGTTATGCGGCGGGAAAGCTCATCGAGAAAGGTTACGAGAAGGCCGGGTCTTTCGACAAAGAAAAGTTTATCACCGCCCTCGAGGGTCTTGCCGTGGACAGTCCCGTGGGCAAACTGGAGATGCGCGCCTGCGACCATCAGCTCCAGCTGCCGATGCTGTTCGGACTCACAAAAAAGGACCCGAAGATCCCGGATCATCTCGTTGCGGGAGACGTCGTGACGATACCCTACAACGAGTACATGCCATCCTGCGAAGAGGTACTGAAGACCCGGAAGAAGTAGAAACCGATGAAGAGATCCACAAATAAGGGTCCAGGCGCCGGCCGTCGGTCAAGCCGGCGATTGATCCCCCGGCTGCCCGAATGATGTGTCTATTACTCCACCCACTCCCCGGTTACGCACCGTGACCGCTGCCGGGAGCCCCTGTTGTCTGGCTCTCAGAACCGCTCGATTCATCGAGCCAACTCAACTTTCCACCGCTCGGTGACGGGCATGAGCTCGATGCCACCAAACTCCATATCATCGCGTCTCCAATGCCTGAGTAAAGTGCATATTCGGCATTTGCGAGTTGCGTCATGCTGATCGATCCCACCTTTTCTTTGTGATCCATCTTCTTTTTAAGCGCGGGCTGTTGTTGGGTCCCCATTGTGCTCTGCTCCTGAGCGAAGCCTACCATCGAGAAACTGAACAAAATAAGCACCGTCACCAAAGCTACGAGGAGTCTTTCCATTTTCGCGCCTCCTTTCGCAAGAGACTCACTATCGCCTCCCATCCGTCCGGACCCCTCCTCTTCTTCAGCCAGGCCCTTGATGGCAGATTAGAGCATATACCCAAAACCTAAAAATAACGTAACCGTGGGTAGCGAAGTTGTTAAGGCATACTGGTCTTATGGGTCTCTTCCGCCCCGCCCCCGCCCGATTGAAGAGGAGCCGCGTAAGAAAAGGTGGCGGTCCTCCGTGAGGGCGGCAATGGGTCGGTTTGACAGGAAGAAATTGATTGACACCTCTTTCCTCCTAGGAGGATAATCTCAAAAGGCAATAATAGACTGAAGGCTCCAATGCCAGTTCAATGCCTGAAGGGCAACCGAACGGCTCCAGGGGATATCTCCAGAAAGAAGGGGTTACTATCAAAAGAGCCAAGATCAGGCAGTACTTTAGCAAAAGGAGGAAACAATGGAAGGATTGCTACTTGTTATCCTCTTCGTCATCGCTATGATCTTCGTAG
>CAYZAF010000073.1:0-3944 GCA_964476435.1 uncultured Syntrophaceae bacterium | reverse complement strand
GGAGCAGTCGGGCCACATAAACCTTATCGGGTTCGAGCTGTACTGCAGCATGCTGGAGGAAGCGGTGAAGGAGCTGAAAGAAGACTCTCCAAGGGAAGAGGAGGAGCCCCCGTGCGAGGTCAGCCTGCCTTTGAGCGCCTTTATCCCCGATTCATACATCGGCGACGAGACCGTGAAGCTCCTCACGTATAAGCGCCTCTCGAAAATCAGGGATTTGCCCGAGCTTGCGGACATGGGGGAGGAATTGAAGGACCGGTACGGTCCGATCCCCGGACCCCTGGCCAATCTTCTCTCGATCATCGATCTGAAGATCACCCTTACCGGATTGAAGATGAGGCGCCTCGAGTACGCGAGGAATCAGGTGATCCTCCATGTCACAGACCGAACGCCCCTCGACATGAAGAAGATCCTCAAGGCGGTCAAAGAGGATGACGGAAGGATAAAGCTGCTGCCCGACGGAAGGATCGTGATCAGGGACGATCACGGAACGGAGGGCATCGTCAATGCGACGAGAAATATATTGATGCGTCTCGTCGCGGTATGATATAAGACAACAAAATGAGGTGAATAGATGAAAAAATACCTAATCGTTCTCTTTCTAGTTCTGCCCCTTATCTCATGTTCGAAGAAGGATGCGGGAAAATCGATCGCCACCATCGATGGCGAGAAGATTACCGTTCAGGAGTTCAACGCGGAGCTCGACAAGATCCCCATGAACATGAAAATGCTGGTGGCCAGCCAAAGCGGAAAGAAAGAATTCCTGAACAGGCTCATCGTGAAGAAGCTCCTTCTGAGAGAAGCAAAGAAGGAGAATGTGGAGAAAGAAAAGGCATTCCAGGACAGGCTTACGGACATCAAAGAGCAGCTGACCATCGAGCAGCTTCTCAAGAAAAAGGTGGCCGCGGAATTGAACTTCTCCGACGCGGAGTTGGAGAGTTACTACGAGGCCCACAAGGAAGAGTTCAAGAGGGACAAGGAGATACAGACACGGCAGATCGTGGTGAAGACTGAGCCCGAAGCCAAGGAGCTGCAGGCACGGATCGCCAGGGGAGAGGATTTCGCGGAACTGGCGAGGAAGTACTCCATCGATCCGAGCGCCAAGACCACGGGCGGCGACATCGGCTTCCATCCGAAAGGGACGCTGATCCCCGAATACGAGGCGGCAGCCTTTAGTCTGACAAAGATCGGGCAGGTCAGTCCCCCGGTGAAGACGCAGCTGGGATACCACCTCATCAAGCTTGAGGGGATGAGAACCGGCACCTATGTCCCCTTCCCCGAAGTGAAGGACTTCATAAGGCAGAAAATGACCCAGGAGAGGCAGGCCGAGGCTTTGCAGAAGTACATCGACGGCCTGAAGACGAACTCCAGGATCTTCATCAATGACGACATGCTCAAGGAAGAGGCAAAGAGTGAGGAAGTGCCGGCAAAAGCACCTGTTGCTTCGGCTCCGGAAGGCCAGGGGAGCGCGGAGCCAGAAGGAAAGGAAGGCGGACAGACAGGGCCTGCACCTGCCAAGCCTGAGGCGAGCGCGCCTGCGGGCGCCCAGACCGGGGAGAAGAAATGAAGCGGCTCATCCCCGTTGCCATCGCACTCTCCCTCCTTGCCTGTCCCCTCGCAATCCGGGCCGAGGTGACGGACCGGATTGTCGCGATCGTGAATGACGACATCGTCACCCTGAGGGAAGTGGAGAAGTATGTGGCCGTGGAGAAGAAAAGCCAGTTCTCCTCCATGAATGAATACCTGACGAACATGGCGCTCAGGGAGAAGCTCGACTCATTCATCGAAAACCTGCTCATCTCCCAGCAGGCGCGCAAGCTTAAGGTGGAAGTAGGGGACAGAGAGGTGGAGGGTGCTGTCGAGGACATCAAGAAGCAGAACATGATCACCGATTCAGAGCTGAGGGAACAGCTCAAGATAGAGAGGATCGAATACAAGGATTTCGTCGAAGGCATCAAGCTCAACATGGTGAGAAGGCGGGTCCTGGCAAGGGCCGTGGCGCAGGACGTCGCCGTGGACGACGCGAGCCTGAAGGCGTACTATGACTCCCACGTCCAGGATTACACTGAGGAAGAGTACGTGTTCCAGCACATTTTTGTGTCGGGCAAGAGAGGGGACGCAAGGCAGAGGGCAGGCGATGCCCTGGTGGCGCTCGAAAAAGGGGGGTCCTTCGGCGAGGTGGCGCAGGAATTCTCCGATGAGCCCTCGAAGGGGGATGTGGGGTCCGCGAAGAAAGAGGAGCTCATCCCGGAGCTGAGGGAGGCCCTGAAGCTCCTGTCGCCCGGCGAGTTTTCGCGTATCATCCTGACCCCTTATGGATACCACATCCTCAAGCTCGTCGAAGTAAAAAAGGGCAGTGCCCTGGCGTTCGAAGACGTCAAGGACAAGGTCAAGGATGCCATTTTCCGGCGGGAATCGGAGAAGCGGTACAAGGAGTATGTGGCCAAGCTGAGAGCCGCATCCTACGTCGAGGTAAAGATCTAATACCGGTTGCATTCGAAGGCACCACCATGAAAAGGATAGCAGTCACCATGGGCGACCCCGCCGGCATCGGCGGGGAAGTCATCCTCAAGGCCCTCGATAGGCTTACCCGTTCGAGTATCCCCGTTGTCATAGGGGACCTCTCCGTTTTCGATCGCCTGGGCTCCGGGCTTTTGAAAGGCCCGAGACCGGCCTTCAGGCCGTATGGGCAGGCCTCGCCGGGCGAGGCGGAGCTGGTCAACGCATCGTCCATGGAGGACGTGCGCTTCGGCCAGAGCGACGGATCGTGCGGGAAAGCCTCTTACACCTATATCATGGAGGCCTTGAAGCTTATCTTCTCAGGCGCGGTTGAGGCGGTGGTGACGTGCCCCATCAGTAAGAAGTCGATTCAGGCCGCAGGGGTGCCGTTCGTCGGCCATACCGAGCTTCTCGCGCACTATGCCGGCGTGACCGATTACGTGATGATGATGGCCGCACGGAAGCTCAGGGTGTCGCTGGCGACAATCCATGTGCCCCTGAAGGATGTTCCGGCCCTCATCACGGCAGAGAGGGTCTTCAGGACCATAGCAGTGACGGCCCGCTCCCTGGAGGCTGACTTCGCCATCCGCGAGCCTCTTCTCAAGGTGTGCGGGGTCAACCCCCACGCAGGAGAGCAGGGGCTCCTAGGCAGAGAAGAGGGTGTCGTCAAAGAGGCGATCGAGCGGGCGAGAGATGCGGGCATCAACGTGGAAGGGCCGTTCCCCGCGGACTCGCTCTTCCACAAGACGGACTGCGACGCCTACATCGCCATGTACCATGACCAGGGGCTCATCCCCGTGAAGACCTCGGCGTTTGCCCGCACCGTGAACATCACGCTCGGCCTGCCTTTCGTGAGGACGTCGGTAGGCCATGGCACCGGCCTCGACATAGCAGGAAAGGGTGAGGCGGACCCGTCGAGCCTCTTGGAGGCGTACAGGGTTGCGGAGGCAATGGTCGATTGCCGGGCCCGGATAGTGCCGTAAGCTGGCAGGACTGCTTATGGCATTTGTGTAGCTAGGTGTCCGGCCATTCGCCTGTTCGGAATCGCGAGCTGCGGCGCCCTCTTCGCCGCACGGCCTCCGACGTACCTAAGTACAGTCTCCGGCCAGCACGGCTCAGCTTGCATCCCCATCTCATCGATCCCTCCATGCGATTGTCCATCCACGCCGTGTCTAGAAAGCCGACTGACCCGGCGATGAAAAAGCGTTTACAAGCACGCCCCCTTCTGGGGCTGTAGAATTATTATGCGTCTCTAATCCCCTGTCTTGCCCCTCCGGGAGGGCTGTTCCTTCTCGATTCGCATCGCCGGGAGCGCTGGGGTACCCGTTAATGGAAGACGAGCGTGACGGAAATGGTGGGTAAGCCCCGCACCCTGTGGGTGGGGGGCTTACACCTTAGTCCACGCGCCTGATACCGAGGCAGAGCGTTCTAGTAGGGCGCTCTTGTTT